>NZ_JBKYMO010000006.1:0-49716 GCF_047302915.1 Massilia sp. CT11-108
CCAGCGGACCGGCGACGACGAGGCCTGCGCCCGGGATCACGAGCGAGGTGCCGATGGCGGCCACGCCGGCAAGCACGGCGCCGATGGTGCCGCCGATACCTGCACCGGCAGCGGCGCCTTCCGCGGCCTTGCTGCCCAGCTCAGTCTCGGTGTCGGAGAAATGGGTCTTGCGGGTCGTGTCCGACATCATCAGGTTGACGTCGTCCTTCGTATAACCGCGGGTGGAGATGGCGCTGTAGGCGCGCTCCGCGCTGGCGCGGTCGGGGAACAGCCCGGTCACCATACGGTTCTGCTTGTTCTGCTCAGTGGTCGTGTTGTCGAAAATAGCCATGATGTACGTTCCTTTCAGTAATCGAAGCGGTCCGGGGTGTTACGTTTCAAGGCGTCTCGAAAAACCGTAGCGAGCGGCCGCAGTTGCGGTTGAGAAGCGCAGCTGTACGAAAGTACAGTGAGCATCGCAAACTGCAAATGCAACGCGCAGTAGGTTTTTCGACGCGCCTTTCGATGCAAAGTGATTGAACGATATGCCTGCCGAGCAAGGCGCTTCTGTTCGGTGACGCACCCAGTTAGGGACATTCCGCACCACAAGAGAACGTCGCCGGAGTTTGCGCGTCTAACGTTCGGCAACGCACCGACCCGGTACCGTGTGCATCAATAGACTTTGCACATGGCCTCGGCATTCAATTGGCCTGGAGTATGTTTTTTCCAACTTGAGGAGGACTCAACATGTTATTCATTATCTGGATCGTCGTTGGTGGTGTGCTCGGCTGGCTCGCCAGCATGGTCATGAAGACGGATGCTGAGCAAGGCATGATTCTCAATGTCGTGGTCGGTATCGTGGGAGCCTTCCTGGGTGGCTGGCTGCTGTCCCCGCTGTTTGGTAATGGCACCATCAACTCCGATGACTTCAGTGTATCTTCGCTGCTGGTCTCGTTCCTGGGCGCTGTGATCCTGCTCGCAATCGTGAATCTGCTGCGTCGCGGCCGCGTCCGCTAAGCAGGTGCAAGCCCCGCTTTGAAAACCAACGTCGGCTGGCGTTGGTTTTTTTACGTCTTCAAATCGAACTCATGCGTATCAAACGCCCCATCGTCGTCCTCATCACCTGCGTCGCCACCCTCGTGGCGGGCCTGCTCGTGCTGAACTTCGCGCCAGGCGAAAAGAAGATCGACACGCAGCTCACGCGCCTGTACGACACGGACGATCCGCAATTCCGCCGCTCGCTGGGCGTGCTGCTGGGCCCGCCCATCATCGAGGGCAACAAGGCCGAAGTGCTGCTCAACGGCGACAAGATTTTCCCCGCCATGCTGGACGCGATCCGCTCGGCGCAGACATCCATCAGCTTCGAAACCTATATCTACTGGGAAGGCACGATCGGCCGCGAATTCACGGACGCGCTGTCGGAACGGGCGCGCGCCGGCGTCAAGGTGCACGTGCTGCTCGACTGGATCGGCAGCATGAAGATCGACGACGCGTCGCTCGACGAGATGCGCCGCGCCGGCGTCGAATTGCACCGCTACCACAAGCCCGTCTGGTGGAAACTCGCGCGCCTGAACAACCGTACGCACAGAAAGCTCCTGATCGTCGACGGCAAGGTCGGCTTCACGGGCGGCGTCGGCATCGCGGACAAATGGCGCGGCAACGCCCAGGATCCCGAGCACTGGCGCGATTCGCATTTCCGTGTGGAAGGCCCGGTCGTCGGCCAGATGCAGGCCGTGTTCAACGACAACTGGACCAAGGCGACGGGCGCCGTCCTCGACGGGCCCGCCTACTTCCCCGCCCTCGTCGCGCAGGGCGACATGCCCGCGCAGATGTTCTCCAGCTCGCCCACGGGCGGCAGCGAGAGCATGCACCTGATGTATTTGCTGGCCATCACGGCCGCGCGCCGCACGATCCACTTGTCGAACTCGTACTTCGTGCCGGACGAACTGGCCGTGAAGGCGCTCGTCGCGGCGGCGAAACGGGGCGTGGACGTGCGCATCATCACGCCGGGCCCCATCATCGATTCCGACGTCGTGCGCGCCGCCTCGCGCGAGCGCTGGGGCGAATTGCTGGAAGCCGGCGTCAAGATGGCCGAGTACCAGCCGACGATGTACCACGTGAAGGCACTGGTCGTCGATTCGCTGCTCGTCTCCGTCGGCTCCACCAATTTCGACAACCGCTCGTTCATCCTCAACGACGAGGCCAACCTGAACGTGCTCGATCCTGACTTTGCCAAGCAACAAGAAGCTGTCTTCGAAGACGACTGGAAACACGCGCGCCCCATCACCTTGCAGGCGTGGCAGAACCGCCCATTCATGGAAAAAATCGGCGGCAAGCTGGCTGACCTGATCGGGGCGCAGCTATAAAGGACTAACCATGAAACAGACCCTCATTGCGCTCGCGATTTTCGCCTCGTTTTCCGCAAAGGCCGACGAGGGCATGTGGATGCCGCAGCAGCTGCCGCAAATCGCGCAGCAACTCAAGACCGCCGGCCTCAAACTTGATCCGGCGGCTCTTACCAGGCTGACCGCGTTCCCGATGGGCGCCGTCGTGAGCCTGGGCGGCTGCTCGGCGTCGTTCGTGTCGCCGCAAGGCCTCGTGATCACGAACCACCACTGCGTGTACAACAGCGTGGCCGTGAACTCCACGCCGCAACGCGACCTGCTCGCCGACGGCTTCCTCGCGAAGACAATG
Source organism: Massilia sp. CT11-108 (assembly GCF_047302915.1). Classification (NCBI taxonomy): domain Bacteria; kingdom Pseudomonadati; phylum Pseudomonadota; class Betaproteobacteria; order Burkholderiales; family Oxalobacteraceae; genus Massilia; species Massilia sp. CT11-108. The sequence continues at coordinate 2,674 of NZ_JBKYMO010000006.1, forward strand.
GCGGAAGAACTGCCGGCCGCGCCGGGCAGCCGCGTGTTCGTCACGGAGGAAGTGGCAAACGTCAGCAGCCGCGTGATCACGCCGGACGTCGCGCAGCTGACGGGCAAGGCGCGCCTGGACGCGATGGAAAAGAACCAGAAAACACTCGTCGCCGAATGCGAGAAGGACGCCGGCTACCGCTGCACCGTCGCGAGCTTCTACGGCGGCCTCGAGTTCTACCGCATCAAGCAGCTCGAGATCCGCGACGTGCGCCTCGTGCACGCGCCCCCGGTAGGCATCGGCAAGTTCGGCGGCGATACCGATAACTGGATGTGGCCGCGCCACACGGGCGACTACGGCTTTTATCGCGCCTACGTCAGCAAGGATGGCAAGGCCGCGGACTACGCCAAGGACAACGTCCCGTACCGCCCGAAGCTGTGGCTGAAAATCGCGCAGGACGGCGTGAAGGAAGGCGATTTCGTCATGGCCCTCGGCTACCCGGGCCGCACGAACCGGCACCGCCTGCCGTCCGAAGTGGCGTTCACGTTCGACTGGAATTATCCGGCCTTCGTGAAGGCGTCGGGCGAAACGCTGGCCGTCATCGAGCGCGAGACGAAGAACGACCCGGCCGCGCGCCTGAAGTACGCGGGCCAGATCGCGAGCGTCAACAACTACTACAAGAACCGCAAGGGCATGATCGCCAGCTACGAAGGCAGCGACATCCTCGCGCGCAAGACGGCCGAGCACAATGCGCTGAAAGCCTGGGTCGCTGCGGACCCGCGGCGCAAGGCCGAATTCGGCGCGGACATCGAGGCGGTCGAAAAGCTGATCGCCCGGCGCGACGCCGACTCGCGGCGCGAATTCTTCCTCGGGTATTCGGTGCCGCGCTTCCTGAACTCGGCGCGCACCCTGTACCGCCTGGCCAACGAGCGCACGAAGCCGGACGTCGAACGCAAGTCCGGCTACCAGGAACGCGACCTGCCGCGCCTGACGTCCGTCATCGGCGGCCAGGACCGGACGTACGACGAAAAGGTCGACAAGGCCCTCGTGCTGAACTTCCTGAAGCAGTACAACGCGCAGCCGGCCGACCAGCACGACGCCGCGTTCGACAGTGGGCTGGGCATCAGGCCGGGCATGAGCGAAGCCGAATTGAAAACGGCGCTGGACCGCATCTACGCGGGCTCGCACCTGCAGGATAAGGAAGTACGCACGGCGTGGCTGACGAAGACCCCGCAGGAGTTCAGGGCCAGCAACGACAGCTTCATCAGGGCCGCCGTCGCGATGTACGACGCCGACATGAAGCGCGAGGCCGAAGAAGACGAACTGGCGGGGAGCATCCAGAAGACCTACGCCAGCTACATGAAGGCGAAGATCGCGTACATGAACAGCAAGGGCCGCGCCGTGTACCCGGACGCGAACAGCACCCTGCGGGTCACGTACGGCAACGTCAAGGGCCGCGACTACGGCGCCGATGGCACCGGCTCATGGACCGCGTTCACGACCGTGAAGGGCGTCGTCGCCAAGCACACGGGCGAAGGCGAGTTCAATGCACCGGCGCGCCAGCTGGCCGCGATCCGCGCGAAGGACTTCGGCCGCTGGGCCGATCCGAAGCTGAAGACGGTGCCCGTCGACTTCCTCGCCACGCTGGACATCACGGGCGGCAATTCGGGCTCCGCGGCATTGAACGCGCGCGGCGAGCTGGTGGGCCTCGCGTTCGACGGCACGCTCGATTCGATCATCTCCGACTGGGATTTCGATCCGCGCGCCACGCGCGACATCCAGGTCGACGTCCGCTACATCCTGTGGAACATGGAGAAGGTCGACCATGCGGACAACCTTCTCAAGGAGATGGGCGTGCTGTGATCAGTCGGCCTTGGAGCGCTGCAGCGAGTTCTCGAGTTCCGCCATGCCGGACGGCAGATCCACGGTCGCGCCCAGGTCGCGCATCGTGCTGCCCAGCGCGTGCACCGTGCGGAACAGGTGATGCGCGCGGCACTGCTCGCCCATCTGCCCGATCCTGACGATCGGCAGGCCGAAGGAGCCCGAGATCTCGACCTGGTAGCGGCTCGAGATCGTGGAGCAGACGGCCTGGTTGGTGATGCCCTCCGGCAGATTGATCCCGACCACCGAATTGAGCCGAGATTCCGCGGGCGCGAACAGGGACAGGCCCATCGCCTCGATGCTGTCCTGCAGCGCGGTCGAGCAGCGCAGGTGGCGGGCGAACCTGACCGGCAGCGTTTCTTCGCACACGAGGCGCAAGGCTTCGTGCAGCGCCAGCACGCCCGACACCGGCGCCGTGTAGTGGTACGACGCCTTGTGCCAGAAGTTCTCGGCCAGCAGGGCGTCCAGGCACCAGTGCGTATTCGGCGTGGGCCGTTCGCGGATCCGGCTCCACGCGGCGTCGGAGAACGCAAGCAGCGAGACACCGGGAATCGACGACAGCCCTTTCTGCCCGCCCGTGATCACGGCATCGACCTGCCAGTCGTCCATCTCGAACGGCGTCGTGCTGAGCGTGCACACGGCGTCGACGATGACGAGGCAGCCCCGCGCCTTCGCCAGCCGCGCGATGTTCTTCACGTCGTTGTTGAACGTGGTGTTGGACGTTTCGCCCTGGACGAGCGTCAGGCAATGGGGCCGGTGTTCGTCCAGCAGCGCTTCCAGCCTGTCCAGCGACATCGAGTGCGGGAAGATCTCGTTCATCGTGACGACGTCCGCCCCCGCGCGGCGGCTCATTTCCGCCATGCGGCCGCTGAAGAAACCGTTGCAGATCGAGAGCACGCGCGTACCGGGCCAGACCAGATTGCAGATCGCCATTTCCATCGCCGCCGATCCGGGACCGGCCACGCCCAGCACCCAGTTGGAACGGGTCTGGAAGACGTATCTCGCCATGTCCTTCACCTGGGTGATGATCTTCGCCATGGTCTCGCCCAGGTGGTTGATGACCAGCGAATTCGCGCGGGCCACCGCGCTGGGGATCGGCACCGGGCCGGCGCCCATCATCAGCAACGGGTCGTCCGGCAGGATGGCGCTGAGATGGTCGACGTGGGGCGGGAGGATGTCGTTGCGGGTTGGCTGGAGCTGTGTGTTCATGGTGGGTCTTCGTCGTGTTGGCAGTCGGACAAGTGTACCAAGTATTCCATCCGCGCCATCTGCATCTCATACCGCGCAATGCGCAATCCATGCCATCGGGCCTGCCGGCTCGGAGCGGATTCCTTACACTGCCTGCACATCACGCATAAGGAGAATTGGTATGAAGCGGATCTGGATCTGGGCACTGCTCGCCGTCGCATGCGCCCACGTGCACGCACAGGACGACAAAATACGGCAAGAGCGGGCGCAGGCATGGACGCAAGCCCGCGCCATCGTGGCGGACCTCGATAAAATCGTCGCGCCGCACGGCGTGCAGGAATCGTACAAGACGCGCATCGGCGGCATCGACCAGTGGCTCACCGTGCGCGGCCAGGAGCGCGACAACCCGATGATCCTGTTCGTGCACGGCGGCCCGGCGGCGCCCGTCACGCCGACCCTGTGGCAGTTCGAGCGCCCGCTCGAGGAATATTTCACCATCGCGAACTGGGACCAGCGCGGTGCCGGCAAGACCTATGGCGAGACCGATCCCGCGCAGGTCGCGGACACCATCCGTATCGACCGCTACGTCGACGACGCCATCGAGGTGGCCGAGCACCTGCGCCGGCGCTACGGCAAGCGGAAGCTGATCCTGATGGGCCACAGCTGGGGCACCATCGTGAGCATGAAGGCGGCGCTGAAGCGTCCGGACCTGTTTTATGCCTATGTCGGCATCGGCCAGGTGATCAGCGTGCGCGAGAACGAACGCATCAGCTTCGACTACGCGCTGGCACAGGCGAAACAGCACAAGAACGAGGAAGCGCTGCGCGATTTGCAGTCGATCGCGCCCTACCCCGGCAACCAGCCGATCACCCGCGAACGCATCATCGTCGCGCGCAAGTGGCCGCAGTACTACGGCGGATTGAGCGCCTACCGCAGCGAGTCGGCCTATTATTTCGACGGTCCGCGCCTGTCGCCGGAATACGATGCGCAGCAGGTCAAGGACATCGACCAGGGCAACCTGCTCACGCTGGGCCGCATTTTGCCGGAGTTCGTGCAGGTGGATTTCTCGAACGTGAAAAGCTTCCCGATCCCGGTGGTGATGTTCCTGGGCAGGCACGATTACACGACGCCGACAGCACCGACGGAGGCGTGGCTGAAGCAGGTGAAGGCGCCGTCGAAACAGGCGGTGTGGTTCGAGCGGTCGGCGCACATGGTGCCGTGGGAGGAGCCGGGGAAGACGCTCGTCAGCCTGCTGACGTTTGTGAGGCCGTTGGCGAAATGAACCGTCGCCCCCGCGCAGGCGGGGGCCCAATTTTGCGAGCGCCGTCGCGACGCGTCCACATCAGGTCCCTGCCTGCGCAGGGACGACGTTGGTGGCTAGTGCGTCAACTCCGCCTGCGCCGCATCCGTCTTGTTCAACCGGCTGTTCCGCATCCCATACCCGAAATACGTGAGAACGGCCACCGCCATCCAGATGGTGAACACCGTATAAGTCGTGCTGGACAACCCGCCGACGAGATACAGGCACGCGAGGATCGACAGCCCCGGCACGAGGTAAGGCCCGAATGGCACGCGAAAGCCCTTGCGGCCCGTCTCGCCCTGCTTGCGGCGGATGACCGGCACCGCGATCGACACGACCATGAACGCGACCAGCGTCCCCATGCTCACCATATCCCACAGGAAGGTGGAGTCGACGAGGCCCGCCACGGCGCCCACGACGATGCTGACGATCAGCGTGTTCGTCACCGGCGACTGCGTGCGCGGATTGACCTTGCGGAAGGCGTTCGGCACGAGGCCGTCCTTGGCGATGGCGTACAGGATGCGCGTCTGGCCGTAGATCGTCACCAGCGTCACCGAGAACACGGAGATGACGGCGCCGGCCGACAGCACGAGCGCCGGCCATGCCTTGCCGGTCACGTTCTGCAGGATCACGGCGAGGCCCGCTTCCTGGCCCGCGAACATCGACGCCGGCTGGGCGCCAAGGGCCGCGATCGCGACCAGCATGTAGAACACGGTGACGATGCCGAGGGCGGCCAGGATGCCGATCGGGACGTCGCGCGTCGGGTCCTTGACCTCCTCGCCGGCCGTGGCGATGGTGTCCAGGCCGATGAACGAAAAGAACACGGTGCCCGCGGCCGCCGTCACGCCGGCCAGGCCGCCGACGCCTTTGCCGTCCGCCGGCCAGACGAACGGGTGGAAGTTGTTGATGTCGAAGCCGGACAGCGCGATCGCGGAAAAGAACACGAGGATCGCCAGCTTGATCAGCACCATGATGGCGTTCGTCGTCGCCGATTCCTTGGTGCCGCGGATCAGCAGGACGCAGCACAGCACGACGAGCAGGATCGGCGGCAGGTTGATGTGCCCCGTGTGGAATTCGACGCCGCCGTTCTTGCCCGCGACGACCAGGGGCGAGCGCAGCGCGTCGGGGATCTGCCAGCCGAGCGCGTTCTGCAGGAAGTTGTTCAGGTAATCCGACCAGCCGATCGCGGTCGCGCTGGCGGCCAGGCCATATTCCAATAGCAGGCAGGCCGCGACGATGAACGCGGCGAACTCGCCCACGGTGGCGTAGGCGAACGAATACGAGGAGCCGGCGGCCGGCACGCGGTTGGCCAGTTCGGCATAGCACAGCGCGGTGAGGCCCGCGGTGACGGCGGCCATCAGGAACGACAGCACGACGGCCGGACCGGCCTTCGGCACCGCTTCCACCATCGTGAAGAAGATACCGGTGCCGATCGTGGCACCGACGCCGATCATCGTCAGGGGAAACAAGCCCAGCGAGCGGCCCAGGGCGTGGGCATGGCCGTCATCGAGCTTGTGCTCGGACGTCTTGGTACGAAAGAGCTTTTGGCCCAGTGTCTGGTTCACGTCGTCGTCCTCTTGGCGCGGGTAGCGCTGTTGTCTTATCCAAAGTCCGCGATTATAGGGCCAGTTCCCGGCACTGCTTTCACTGCGGGAAAAAAAATACTTCCGCTAAACATGCATTTTTAATGCAGATTTAGGTAGAATACGCACATGGAGTTAGAATACGCTCGTAACCACTGAGCTGATCCGATGCGACTCACCCGATTCTCCGATATTGGCCTGCGTGTCCTGATCTATCTGGAACGCGCGGGAGAACGTCCGCATCCGGTAACGGTGGCCGAGATCGGCAAGCAATTCGACATCCCGCTGAACCACCTGGTCAAAGTGGTCGGGCAACTGGCCAAGCTGGGCTGGGTGCAGGCGACCCGCGGACGCAACGGCGGCCTGCGCCTCGCCGCCGATCCCGCCACCCTGACGATCGGCCAGGTACTGCGCAAGCTGGAAGGCGAAGACGACGAGCTGGTCGACTGCGACGGCACGGACTGCGCGCTGAAGATGGATTGCCAGCTGCGCGGCATGCTGCGCGCCGGCATGCGGGCGTTCTACGACGCGATGGACCGCTACACGCTGGCCCACGCGACCGCCGGCGGCACGGGCGAACAGGTGGTGCGCATGCATCGCATGTTCTGGGATAGCGCAGCGGCGAAAACCGCCGTGGCCCTGCCCGAGCCGGTGAGTGAGGATTAACTTCAATATTGATGGCAAGCCCGCTGTGCGGGCCTTTTTTTGAATCTTAAATCTGCATCTTAAATGCATAATTAAAGGAACCACCATGATTTCGGAAGCTTCCCGCCCCTACATCGATGCCAGCGTCCCCGTCCTGCGCCAGCACGGCCTGACGATCACCAAGCTGTTCTACACGAACATGCTGGGCGCGCATCCTGAACTGACCCGCATTTTCAACATGGGGAACCAGGCCAGTGGGGCGCAGCAGCAGTCGCTGGCATCGGCGGTGTTCGCGTACGCGGCCAACATCGGCAACCCGGGCGCGCTGGGTCCCGTCGTCGAGCGCATCGTGCACAAGCACGTGTCGGTCGGCATCCGCGCCGAGCACTACCCGATCGTCGGCAAGCACCTGCTGGAATCCATCGCGGCCACGCTGGGCGACGCCGCCACGGAACCGCTGCTGAACGCGTGGAAGGAAGCCTACAACTCGCTCGCCAAACTGCTGATCGAAGCGGAAGCGAACCTGTACAGCACGGCCGGCATCCAGCCGGGCGACACCCGTCCGATGCGCGTCGTGGAAGTCAAGACGGAATCCGTCAACGTGCTGTCGATCCGCTTCGTCCCCGCCGACGGCAAACCGGTCCCCGCGTTCAAGCCGGGCCAGTACGTCAGCGTCGCGGTCGACCTGCCGGGCGGCCGTCACCAGCTGCGCCAGTACAGCCTGTCGGATGCGCCGAATGGTGAAGACCTGCGCATCTCGGTGAAGCGCGAAGACGGCGTGGACGATACGCCGGCCGGTGAAGTGTCGAACTGGCTGCACGCCAACGTGAAGGTCGGCGCCACGCTGCAGGTGTCGCACCCGTTCGGCGAGTTCCTGCCGGAGACGGAAGGCGACGCGCCGCTCGTGCTGCTGTCGGCTGGCGTCGGCATTACGCCGATGGTGTCCGCCCTGAAGCGCGTGACGCAGGTGAATCCGCAGCGCCGCGTGATCTTCGCGCACGCCGCACGCGACGCCGGCCACCACGCGCTGCGCGCGGAAGTCGAAGGCCTGGTGTCCGTGATGCCGAACCTGTCCGTCGTGACCTTCCACGAGGACGCACAAGGTGCGGCCGGCGTGATCGAAGGCCGCATGGACGTGGCGAAGCTGCCGGCATGGCCGCACGACGAGGCGTCGGTCTACCTGTGCGGCCCGCACAAGTTCATGCAGGCCCAGTGGCTCGGTCTCCTGAATGCGGGCGTGCCGGCCGGCCGCCTGTACCGCGAGGTGTTCGGTCCGGAGCTGCTCGACCACCTGCTGTAATCGAAACGCCGGCCTTCGCGCCGGCGTTTTTAATTCACGACCTGGACGAGCTTCCCGCTCACGGTCCGCTGCGACGGATTGCCGTACACGCGGATGCCGCCGGAGCCGCTATTCTGCGCGACGAGCGACTGCCGCACGTTCGCGGTCATGCCGCCCGATCCCGTCGACGACAGGTCCGCCTGCTCGCTGACGAGGTCCGCCAGGTCCAGGTGGCCGGAGCCGTTCGAGCGCGCCGCCAGGTGGCGCACCGCACCCGTCACGCGCAGCTGGCCGGAGCCGTTCAGGTTCGCCGTCAGGCGCTCGCCCTGCATGCGGCCCGCGACGATGCGGCCGGAACCCGTCAAGGTCAGGTTGCCGCCGCTGCTCTGCAACGTCGTCGCGTCGATGCTGCCCGAACCGTTCTGCACCACGTCCAGGCTGGCCACGCGGCCCGTCAGCAGCACGGAACCCGATCCCTGCGCTTCCACGACCAGCGGTCCGCCGTTCAGCTCTTGCACGGACAGGTGGCCGGAGCCGTTGTGGCGGACGTTCGTCAGGCGCGGCACGGTATAGGTCACGCGCACGGGATTGTTGGTGCGGAACGAGCGCTCCTTCTCGATGACGAGCCGGTCGCCGCGCAGCTCCGTGCGGATGAACGGCAGCAGGTTGCTGTCCGCCTCCACGACCAGCGACGTCGCCGGGCCCACGCGCACGTCGACGGTGATCGTGCCGTTCACTTCCAGCGCCGGCACGGTGGCGATCGTGCGCTCGTCGCGCGCGGGCACGCCGTTGCCTTCGATGGAATCGCTGGAGAATGGCGTGCGGACCTGGTAGTCGCCATCGCCGCCCGGTGCGACGATGATGGCGCAGCCGCCGAGGATGGCGCAGGCGAGAGCGATGGCGAACGGAGTACGCATGGTGGATGGCCTTGTTGTTATTGACCATGCCACTGTAGCAAGGGCTTGCAGGGCCGTCCGCCTGCGTGCGACGGACGGCGTAAAACGCGGAACGAACGGAGGAAAACCAGCGACGACCGTCAGCGCTGGCCCAGGCGCGTATCGCCGAACAGATGCTTGTACTCGTGCGGCTGCGAGCGCCAGTACTGCGGCGGCGCGCTGACCGTCGCCCCCAATTCCGCGGCCGCATGCCACGGCCAGCGCGGGTCGTACAGCATCGCGCGCGCCAGCGCCACCATGTCGGCCTGGCCCGTCTGCACGATGGTCTCGGCCTGCTTCGCCTCCGTGATCAGGCCCACGCCGATGGTCGGCATGGGAGTGTTCGCCTTGATGCGCGCGGCGAACTCGATCTGGTAGCCCGGACCGACGGGGATCTTCTGGTGCGGCGACAGCCCGCCGCTCGACACGTGGATGAACTGGCAGCCGAGCCGCTCCAGTTCCTGCGTCAGCACGAGGCTCTGTTCCAGGTCCCAGCCGCCCTCGACCCAGTCGCTGGCCGAGATGCGCATGCCGACCACCATCTCGGGCGACACGGCCGCGCGCACGGCCTGGAACACTTCGAGCGGAAAGCGCATGCGGTTTTCCAGCGAGCCGCCATATTGATCGTCGCGCTGGTTCGACAGCGGCGACAGGAACTGGTGCAGCAGATAGCCATGGGCGCCGTGCAGTTCGATGGCGTCCAGGCCCAGCGCATCGGCGCGGCGCGCGGCAGCGACGAAGCCGTCCTTCACGCGCTGCAGGCCGGCGGCATCGAGCGCCAGCGGCACGGTCTCGCCCTCCGCGTGCGGGATCGCGGACGGCGCCACGGTCTGCCAGCCGTGGGAGTCCCCCACCGGAAGATTCGCGCCGCCGTGCCACGGCACCTCGCTCGACGCCTTGCGGCCCGCGTGCGCGAGCTGGATGGCGATCTTGATCGGTGCATGCTTGCGCATCGCATTGACGACGGGCTCCAGCGCGGCCGCATGCTCGTCGGTCCAGAGGCCCAGGTCGGCATAGGTGATGCGCCCTTCCTCCGTCACGGCGGTCGCTTCGATGATGAGAAGTCCCGCGCCGGACAGTGCGAGGTGGCCGAGGTGGATCATGTGCCAGTCGGTGGCGTAGCCCCGGTCGGCGGAGTATTGGCACATCGGCGCGATGGCGATCCGGTTGGCCAGCTCCAGCGGGCCGAGCTTGATCGGAGAAAACAGCTTGCTCATGGGTGAGACTCCCCTTTGCATTTCAAAGAGCCAGTCTAGCGCGCATGGCGCAAACGCGCTTTCAACCGGCGCGCACCACCATGATCCCCGCACGCAACCCCACGCGCACATCGGGATTCGGAAACACGACACACTCTTCGTCGTGCTGAACGGTATAAACAGTATCGCCGTCGCGCGCGATCACTTCCCCCTTTTTCAATGGCGTGAAGTTTTCGGTATCGCGTCCGAAGCTCATCGTGAACGCATCGGACAGCTTGGTGATCGACTGGGCCGTGTTGAACACGACGGGCTCGTTGCCGCCCTCCTGCGCTTGCCCGCGCAGCAGGCCATGCAGGGCCGAGGCCATCGCCGCGAACTGCGACAGGTCGTTCTGCCCCAGCGTGCCGATGCGTCCCAGTTCGACGGTGGTGCCCGCGGCGCCGTGCCGCTCGGCCGTCCAGTAACTGTACGTGCCCGCGGACGCGGGGTTCATGATGACGGCCTCGATGCCGCCGAGGCCGAGCCACGCGATCAGCGCGCGGCGGGGAGTCTCCGCGATCAACTCCGGCACGATCGCGAAGCGCGGATAACGCGAGCCGCGGATCGCCGTGTGCAGGTCGAGATGCCAGCGGCGCGGGCCGCTGCCCTCGAAGAATGCGGCCGTCGCCGCGATCAGCGTGTCCGCGCGGCCGGCTTCGAAGGTGCCGGCCAGGTCGCCGCGCTGGTCGCGGAACATGCGGTTCAGGTCCGCGTCGATGAAGCGCTTGCCGGCCGCGATGGCGTCGATGTTCCCGACGCACAGCATCAGGTCCACCGCGAGCTCGCCGGGCGTGCGCGACAGGGCCTCGATGGCGTAGGCCACCATCTCGATCGGCCCTGTCTCGTCGCCGTGCACGCCCACCGACAGCAGCACGGCGGGCCGCTCTGCCGACGGCGTCGCGGCCTTCACGGTCAGCACGCCCTTCGCGGGCTGGCCGACCGTGAAGCCGGCTTGCGCGAAGCGGGCGGCTACCTCGCCGAAGTCGCCTTCGGCCAGTGCCCGGATTTCCTTCGGTAAGGTGGCCGCCATCGCTTACGCCACGTTCGCGACGGTGGTGGCGACGGTCGTCGCCGCGGTGCCGGATGCGATGCGGTCCGGGCTCGAACCTTCCGACAGCGACCACACGGCCAGCATCGCCTGCTCCAGGTCCGTCGGCTGGACGTAGCCGGCCGACAGGCCCATCGCCGCGGTCAGCTCGCGCACGGCCGACTGCATGTCGCCGCTGGTGCGGCTCGCCGCCAGCACTTCCGTCAGCAGGCGTTGCTGCGTGCGGCGCAGGGCTTGCAGCGCGTAGTTGCGCAGCTGTTCCTGCGACTTGCTCGTGGCCGGCAGCTTGAGGCCGCGTTCCAGCGTGTCGATGCCCGCCTGCTCGCGCAGCAACATGCCGACGCGCAGGAACTCGGCCAGCGACATGCCTTGCGGACGCTGGATGGAGACGGCCGCGAACAGGAACGTCGCCAGCGATTCGACCGTGTCGACGGCCTTCCACGCCTGCACGAACGACGACGACAGGCCGGCGTGGCTGTCCGCCTCCGACTTCGCCGGCATCAGCTGGCGCAGTTGTTCCGGCTGGGCGAACAGGTTCGACAGCTCTTCCATGCCGCCGGCACCGGCCTGCTCCGCCGGCAGCGACAGCACGCCTTCGATCACGGTGCGCAGCATCACGCGGGTACGCGCGTCGACGGTCTGCGACACGTCGCGCGGCACGACCAGCGCGTCATGGTCCAGCGCCTCGAACACGGGCGCCAGGTGCAGCGCGGCCCACGCCTGGCCCCACGACTTGACGACTTCGGCGTCGTCGATGCGGTGTTCCAGCGCCAGGTCGCGCAGCATCAGCGGGCCGCAGCGGTTGACGGATTCGTTGGCCAGCACGGTCGCGAGGATCGCGTTGGCCAGCGGGTGCGCCAGCGGATCGCGCGTGGCGACCAGCTGCGCCGGGAAGTACGGGCGCAGGATGGTCTCGGCCCACGGCTGTTCCGTCAGCGGCAGCGCGGCCAGGGTGCGCTTGAAGCGGTTCTTGACGTTGGCGACGACGACGGCCAGTTCCGGCGTCGTGAGACCCAGGCCCAGGGCCTTGCGGCGCTGCAGTTCCGTCTCGCCCGGCAGTTGTTCCAGCTCGCGCGACACGGCGCCTTCCGCCTCCAGGCTCGCGATCAGCGCGGCGTAGCCGTCGACGACGGCGCTGTTCGATTGCGCCTGCGCCTCGCGCACCAGCAGGTGCGTCTGCAGCGTGTTGTCGCGCAGGACCAGCTTCTCGATATCGCCCGTCATCTCGGTCAGCAGGCGGTTGCGCTCGCCCTCGTCCAGCTGGCCCGCGTTGACTTCGGTGTCGAGCCAGATCTTGACGTTGACTTCGTGGTCGGAGCAGTCCACGCCGGCCGAGTTGTCGATCGCATCCGTGAAGATGCGGCCGCCGGCCAGCGCGAATTCGATACGGCCGGCCTGCGTGGCGCCCAGGTTGCCGCCTTCCGCGACAACCTTCACGCGCAGCTCGTTGCCGTTGACGCGGATGTTGTCGTTGGCGCGGTCCTTCACTTGCGCGTGGGTCTCGGTGGACGCCTTGATGTAGGTGCCGATGCCGCCGTTGTAGAACAGGTCGACCGGCGCCAGCAGGATGCGGTGCATCAGTTCTTCCGGCGTGAGCGACGTCTCTTCGATGGCCAGCGCTTCGCGCACCTGCGGCGACAGCTCGATGTGACGGGCGGTACGGGGGAACACGCCGCCGCCTTCCGAGATCAGTTCCTTGTCGTAGTCGTCCCACGAGGAACGCGGCAGCGCGAACATGCGCTTGCGCTCATTGAACGACACGACGACGTCCGGATTCGGGTCGAGGAAGATGTGGCGGTGGTCGAACGCGGCCAGCACTTTCAGCTGGCGCGACAGCAGCACGCCGTTGCCGAACACGTCGCCCGACATGTCGCCCACGCCGACCATCGTCACCGGGGTCGTGTTCATGTCGTGGCCCATCTCGTAGAAGTGGCGTTTTACCGCTTCGAACGCGCCCTTCGCGGTGATGCCCATCTTCTTGTGGTCGTAGCCGTTCGAGCCGCCGGACGCGAACGCGTCGCCCAGCCAGAAGCCGCGCGAGACGGCGATGCTGTTGGCGATGTCGGAGAACGTCGCCGTGCCCTTGTCGGCGGCGACCACGAGGTACGGGTCGTCCTGGTCATAGCGCACCGTGTCGGCCGGCGGAACGATCTCGCCGCGCACGCGGTTGTCCGTCACTTCCAGCAGGCTCGCGATGAACAGGCGGTAGACGGCTTCGCCTTCGGCCGCGACGACGTCACGCGCCGCATCCTTCGGCATCTGCTTGCAGACGAAACCGCCCTTCGAGCCGGCCGGCACGATGACGGCGTTCTTGACCATCTGCGCCTTCACGAGGCCCAGCACTTCGGTGCGGTAGTCTTCCATGCGATCGGACCAGCGCAGGCCGCCGCGGGCGACCGGGCCGCCGCGCAGGTGCAGGCCTTCGAAGCGGCGCGAGAACACATAGATCTCGCGGAACGGGCGCGGTTCCGGCACGAGCGCCAGGTGGCTCGTGTCGAGCTTGAAGATGATCTTCTCGCCGCGATTTTCCTTCGTTCCTTGATAGTAATTGGTGCGCACGGTCGCCATCACGAGATCGACCAGCGCGGCCATGATTTCCTCGGTGTCGGCGTGGTTGACCTTGGCCAGGCCCGCCTTCAGCGCGACCAGTTTCGCATCGCCCTCGGCGCGCTCCTCGGCGCTGCGTTTCGGGTCGAAGCGCAGTTCGAAGCCTTCGACCAGTTCCTTGACGAGGTTCGCGCGCGGGCGCAGCGTCTCGGCCATGTAGCGGGTCGAGAACTTGCTGCCGGCCTGGCGCCAGTAGCTGATGTACGCGCGCACGAGCTGCACTTCGCGCATCGCCAGGCCGCCTTCGATGGTGAGGCCGTTCAGGCGGCCGTCTTCCGCTTCGTCGTTGAACAGCGCGGCGAACAGTTCGCCGGCCACTTCCGCGACGCCCGGCTTGGCCAGCTTGGCGGCCGAATCCGCGTCGACGATCAGGCCCGTGATGTAGCGGCGGGTACCGTCGGCCGTATCGATCCAGAAGCTTTGTTCGCGGTCGATGGCGACGCCGGCGTTCTGCAGCGCCGGCAGGATGCGCGACAGCGACGGCATCGTGTTCGTCGAGTACAGGCGCAGCGACGTGATGCCCGCTTCATCCGTCTCGATGCGGACCGAGACGTGGCCCTGCTGGCCGTTCGCGATGATCGCGCTCACGTCGCGGAAGGCGATTTCCGGTGCCGTCGCGGCCACGTAGTTCACGGGCAGCGTCGGCAGGATCTTGCGCAGCGCGTTGCGGGTCGGGACGTCTTCGACGGTGTCGGTCAGCGCCGTGTAGCGGTCATGCCAGCCGTCCAGCACGGACAGCAGCGGTTTCTGGATGTCGGATTCCAGGTCGAGCGGATAGCGCGCGGCCTGGGCGATCAGGTAGACGCGGGCCAGCGGGCCGTCCGCGACGAGCGTCTGCGTGCGCACGTCGACGGCGCCCGAGCTTTCCTTCAGCGCCTGCGCCAGCCCGGCGACGACGGCGGCGCTGTAGCGTTCGCGCGGCAAATAGACCAGGACGTTCAGGTGGCGTTGATAGACGTCGCGGCGTGCAAACACTTTCGCGCGCGGCTGCTTGTACAGCGAGACGACGGAGCTGCACACCTGGGCGAGCCAGTCCGGATCCGCTTCCAGCGCTTCCGTGCGCGGCAGCGACTCCAGGATCTCGAGGAATTTCTCGGCGCGGAAGCCTTCCTGGCGCACGCCGGCGATGGACAGCACTTTCGCCACGCGGCCGCGCGCGAACGGCAGGCGCGCCAGCGGGGTCGACGTGGCGGCGCGGGTGAACAGGCCGACGAAGCAGTGTTCGCCGATCGTGTTGCCCTGCGTGTCGGTGTCGCGCACGCCGATGAAGTCCAGCGGCTGGTCGCGGTGCAAGGTGCCGGCCACGTCGGCCTTCACGATCGACAGCGTCTCGTCGCGCTTGGACAGGATCTCGAAGTCGCCCGGGATGTTCTGCAGGCAGGTGCCGTAGACGGGGTGCGACGTATCCTGCAGCACGCCGATGCGGCTCGGGATGTCGCGTTCGAGTTCGCGCACGCCCGGCTTCACGAAGTAGTAGGCGTAGCCGAACGGCTCGAAGCCTTCGTTCTTGGCCCAGTCGAGGAACGCGGCCACTTCCTGGCCGGACGGCGTACCTTGTGCGGCGGCGGCGGCGGCAACGGCGGTCATGCGGTCGGCCATGGCGACGGCGTCGCGGTGCACGATGGCGGCGTCGCGCGCGACCATCTGGATGCGCTCGATGAGTTGGGAGAGTTCGTCCTGCGGCAGGTCTTCCGCCAGCAGGCACAGGACATACGATTCCAGCGGCGCGCCCGCTTCGCCGACGGCGACCACGCGGCCGGCTTCGTCGCGGCGCACGGGCAGCACCGTATTCAGCACGCCCGACGCGACGACGCGCTGGCGGCGCAGCGCCATCACGAACGAGTCGACGAGGTAGGGCATGTCCTCGTTCAGGATCAGCAAGGCGGTCGACATGCCGCAGCGGCCGTCCGTATAGCGATTCTCCGCGATCTGGCAGCCGTCGGTCGTGCGCTGCGCCACCTGGGCGAAAGCATCCCACAGGATGGCGGCGAGGTTGCGGGGATCGATGCCGGCGAGGTCGTCCTCGTCCAGGGCGCCGATCCAGGCGCCGATCAGCGCGCCCACTTGTTCCGAAGCGCCCACCGGCTTGTTCTCGTTAACCAGCGCGAGGGTTTGCGTGCGCAGATCGTGAGGCATGTCTTTGTTCATGTTTAGCTTCTCCAAAAGCTGGTTGTTGCGCCGGGTTCGGCGCGGCTTGTGGCCACATGTTCCCGGCTGGTACGGACAGGGTTGTCCCGTCCAGATCTCTTATTTAAGGTTCCTGTTCCCGGAAACGATTCGCCATTAAATCATGAAAGGTCGTAAAGACCGGGCAAGCCCAGGATGCGTTCCAGGTCTTCCAGCGCGGCCGCGCATTCGATGGCCAGCTGCGGGTCTGCGAGATCCTTCGGCTCCACGCGGTCGCGGTAATGACGCTCGACCCACGGCACGAGGCGCGCATACAAATCGTCCGTCATCAGCACGCCCTGGTGCATCGCGGCCGCTTCCTCGTCCGTGAGCACCACGCGCAGGCGCAGGCACGCGGGGCCGCCGCCGTTGCGCATGCTCTGGCGCAGGTCGAATTCGATCAACTCGTCGATCGGGCCACCGGATGCGACGAGCTGCTCGAGGTAGCGGGCCACGGTCGCCGTCTCGCGGCATTCGTGCGGGACGACGAGCGCCATGCCGCCGTCCGGCTTCGACAGCAGCTGGCTGTTGAACAGGTAGCTGGCGACGGCATCGGCGACGGGGACGACGCCCGTGTCCACGCGCACGGCGCGCAGGTCGGTGCCGGTGACGCCCAGCGCGCGGCGCAGCGCGTCCAGCGTGGACGCTTCGTCGGCGAACGCCTGGTCGTGGTAGAACAGCACGTTGCCGTTGCCGACCGCGATCACGTCGTTATGAAACACGCCCTGGTCGATCACGGCCGGGTTCTGCGACGCGAACACGGTGCGCGCCGCGTCCAGGCCGTGCAGGCGGGCGACGGCCTGCGATGCCTCCAGCGTCTGGCGCGCCGGGTATTTCACGGGTGCCGGTGCGGACGGGTCGAATTCGACGCGGCCATAGACAAAAAACTCGACGCCGGACGCGCCGTGTGCGCTGGCGAAGCGCGTGTGGTTGGCGGCGCCCTCGTCGCCGAACGCGGGCGTCGACGGCAGCGGGTCGTGCACGACGAAGCGGTCCGGGTTCGCGAACAGGGCGCGCAGGGTGCGCGTCGCCTGCACATGTTCTTCCGCGCGGTGCAGTTTATTGTTCAGGTTCGCGGCGGTGAAGTGCACGCGGCCGTCCGCCGTGTCGGCCGACGGGCTGACGGTGGCGGCGTTCGCGGTCCACATCGGCGATGCGGAGTACGCGCACGCGAGGATCACCGGCGATTCGCGGTACGCCTGCGCCAGCACGTCGGCGTCCGTGCCGGAAAAGCCGAGGCGGCGCAGCAGGCGGAAGTTCGGACGCGCCTGCGGCGGCAGCAGGCCTTGCGCGAAGCCGCGTGCGGCCAGCGCGCGCATCTTGGCGAGGCCCTGCAATGCGGCCTGGCGCGGGTTCGACGCGCTCCGCACATTGTTGAACGAGGCGACGTTGCCGAACGACAGACCGGCGTAGTTGTGCGACGAGCCCACGAGGCCGTCGAAGTTGAATTCGCGTGCGTTGCGCATATCGTTCAGAAGTTAAGGCCCGGGGACAGTTTCGCCGGCATTTCCAGCTCGGACGTTTCGATCGAGGCGACCGGGTACGCGCAGTAGTCGGCCGCGTAATAGGCGCTCGGACGATGGTTGCCGGACTTGCCCACGCCGCCGAACGGCGCGGAGCTGGCGGCGCCCGTCGTCGGACGGTTCCAGTTGACGACGCCCGCGCGCGCCTTGATCGCGAAGCGCTTCCACAGCTCTTCCGACGGCGACAGTAGCGCGGCGGCGAGACCGTATTCCGTCGCGTTGGCGGCGTCGATGGCGGCGTCGAAATCGGCCACGCGGACAATCTGCAGCAGCGGTCCGAACCACTCTTCGTCCGGGATGCCCGTCGCATCCGTCACGTCGACGATACCGGCGGTGACGAAGCCCGCGTTCGGATCGAGCTGGCGCATGCGCAGCAAAACGTTACCGCCCTGCGCTTCCATCATCTCTTGCGCCTGCACGAGGCGTTTCGCCACGGCGGCCGAGACGACGGGGCCCATGAACGGCTGCGGCTCCGCATTCGACGGACCGACCGCGAGCTTGCTCGCCACGTCCACGAGGCGGTCGATGAAGGCCTGGCCTTCCGGCGTGTCCTGCACGATCAGGCGGCGCGCACACGTGCAGCGCTGGCCGGCGGAGATGAACGCGGACATGACGGCGTGGTGCACGGCCGCGTCCCGCATTTTCTCATCCTCCTGCACGTCCCAGACGACGAGCGGGTTGTTGCCGCCCATTTCCAGCGCCAGCATCTTGCCCGGCTGGCCGCCGAACTGTTTATGCAGCGCGACGCCCGTCTGGCTGCTGCCGGTGAACAGGATGCCGTCCACATCCGGGTGCTGCGACAGCGCGACGCCGGTCGCGCGGCCGCCGTTCACGAGGTTCAGCACACCCTGCGGCAGGCCGGCCTGTTCCCACAGCTGCACGGTACGCACGGCGGTGCGCGGCGCATATTCGCTCGGCTTGAACACGAGCGTGTTCCCCGCGATCAGCGCGGGCACGATGTGGCCGTTCGGCAGGTGGCCGGGGAAGTTATAGGGTCCGAACACGCCGAACACGCCGTGCGGACGGTGGCGCAGCACGGCGTTGCCGTCGGCGACCTTCGCAGCCGTTTCGCCCGTGCGCGCGGCATGCGACTGCACCGAGATGTCGACCTTGTTGGCCATCGTCGTCACTTCCGTGCGGGCTTCCCACAGCGGCTTGCCCACTTCCTCGGCGATGATCGCGGCGAGTTCCTCGTTGTGCTCCTTGAGCAGGTCGCGGAAGCGCTGGCAGATGGCGATGCGTTGTTCGAGCGGCGTGAGCGCCCAGTCTTCGAACGCGGCGCGCGCGGCTTTTACGGCGCGGTCCACATCTTCTGCCGTGGATTCGTTGCTGGTCCAGGTCTGGCGGCCGGTGGACGGGTCGATCGTGTCGAGCTGGGGACCGGAGCCGGCCAGCCATTCACCGCCGATAAAGTTAGAGACGTTAGCCATTGTTCTTCCTTACGTTGAGGGCCAGCGAGCGGATAAGGTCGCCCGGCTGGCAATGCAGCAGTTGGAGTTCGCGCACGGATAGCGCGACCTTGCGGCCGCCGTCGCAGGCCTGGGTAAGGACCATGCGAAAATCGTCGAGCTTCGTGTTGGAGACGAGCGTGACTTCGCACTCGCCGTCCGGTTGGCCTTCCTCGGCCGTGGTCAGCACGCTGTCGCGCACGGCGCGCAGCTCGGCCACGCGGCCCTGCAACACGGGGCCCGCGTCGAAGATGTCGACGTAACCCTCGTAGTGCATGCCTTCCTGTTCCAGCAGCTTGCGCGCCGGGAGCGTGGAGCGGTGCACCTGGCCGATCACGGCCTGCGCGTCTTCCGGCAGGTACGCCACGTACAGCGGCTGGCGCGGCATGAGCTCCGCGATGAACGATTTCTTGCCGAGTGCCGTGAGGCCGTCGACGTGGTTGAAATCCATCTTGAAGAAGTGGCGGCCGAGCCCCTCGTAGAACGGCGACGTGCCGTCCTCCGCCTGGTAGCCACGCATCTCGGCGATGATCTTTTCCGTGAACAGGTGCTGGAACTGGGCCATGAACAGGAAGCGGCTCTTGGACAGCCACTTGCCGTTGTAGCCCGTGCGGTATTCCGGCATCAGGAACAGCGAGCACAGTTCCGTGGAACCGGTCAGGTCGTTGGACAGGTACAGCGTGTCCATGCGCGTGAACACGCCCAGTTCGCGGCTGGAATGCACCAGCGTGCCGATGCGGTAGTTATAAAACGGCTCCGTGAGGCCGACGGCGGCCTTGATGGCGCACACGCCGGCCAGGCGGCCGTTGGACGTGTCTTCCATCACGAACATGTAGTCGCGTTCCTCGGGCGGGATCGTCTGCGCGAACGATGCCACCGCGGTCTCGACGCGCTCGCCCAGCATGGCGCGGTCCGGCTTCAGCGTGGTCATGCCGCTGCCGACCTGGCGCGCCATCTCGATCAGCGGATCGATGTCGTTCAGGGTGATTGCGCGGATTACGAGCATGGGTTCCTCATAGTTTTCCAAAGCGTCAGATACGTACGCAGATGACGCTGTCGCCGGTCTCTCTGCCTAACGCCTCGCGTGCCGCGGGCGGCAGGCAGATGGATTCGGAGCTCTCGGCCGGGTCGCACGGCAGCACGATCGCGCGGAACTTGCGCTCGCTGCTGGCCACCGCGTAATTCACCATCGCGGCCTTGCCGCCGCGCGTGGGCGGCTGCAGTTCGGCGTTCGCGACCTTCTTCACCATCGAGCCGGAGAACGACCGCAGCGCGTGCTTGTGCGCCTGCAGGATCGGACCGCCGTCGAAGATGTCGATGTATTCGTCGGCCTCGAAGCCCTCTTCCGTCAGCAGGTCGAACGCGAGTTCGCCGCTCGGGTGGATCTGGCCCATCACGGCCTGCGCGGGGCCGGGCAGCAGCGGCACGTACACGGGGTAGTGCGGCATCAGCTCGACGATCAGCGTGCGGTTACGGGCGCCGCCGATCGTGCGCTCCGCATCGAGGAAGTCCATCTTGAAGAACTTGCGGCCCAGCGCATCCCAGAACGGCGACTGGCCGCCCTCGTCGGTGACGCCGGCCAGCGGCACGAAGAAGCGGTCGCCGAAACGGTGCGGCGCCAGCACGGCATATAACAATCGGGCGCGCGACAGCAGCGCGGCTTCGCGCCGCGCCGTGTCGCGGTCGCGAATATAAAAGCCGGACAGCTGCGAATACGCCGTCAGCTCCGAGCAAAGGGTCAGCGCGTGCACGCTGTGGCTGATGTTCAGGTCGCGCGAGACCTGCTGGATCACATCGTTGCGGAACGCGAAATAAGTGCCGTTCGAACCGGCCGACGCGTGGATCGCGGCGGTGCCGACCAGCTCGCGGCTGTCGACGTCTTCGAGCACGAACAGGTAGGACTCTTCGCTGGGAATGTCGACGTGGGCGGCGAACGACGCCACGGAACGCTCCACGAACGCGGCGATCTTTTCGCGCGTGCGCGGCAGGGTGTGCACTCCCGGCGTGGACGCGGCGAGCAGCGTCTCGAGGGCGCCGACATCCGCTGGTTCTACCGGACGAACTACATACATGGATTCTCCCGACAAAGGCATCGAACGAACGGAGCCGGCCGGGCTGGGGTGGCCCCCTTCCGGCCGGGTGGTGCAGGCGTATCAGCCGGCGAGGAACGCGTCGGCGGCCTGGCGCATGATGCGATCCGCGTCCGCGATCTGCTCGTCGGAGACGACCAGCGCCGGTGCCAGGCGGACGACGTCCGGACCGGCGATCAGCAGCATCAGGCCGAGCTTTTCCGCGACCTTCGTGTAGTCCTTCGACTTGCCCTTGTAGCCTTCGGCCATCGGCAGGCCGAGCAGCAGGCCCTTGCCGCGCGGCTTGGTGAACAGCTGCGGGTAGTCGGTGGCCAGCTTCTCCAGGTTCGCGACGATCTTGCCGCTCGCCTCGCGCACGCGCGCCAGGAAGGCCGGCTGGTTGATCTGCTCGATCACGGCCAGCGCCACCGACGTCGCCAGCGGGTTGCCGCCGTACGTGGTGCCGTGGCTGCCGACGGCCAGGTACTGCGCGATCTCGTTGGTGGTCAGCATGGCGCCGATCGGGTAGCCGTTGCCCAGCGCCTTGGCCGAGGTCAGCACGTCCGGGGTCACGCCCACGTTCATGTAGTCGTAGAAGGTGCCGGTGCGGCCCACGCCCGACTGCACTTCGTCGAAGATCAGCAGGGCGCCGGTCTTGTCGCACAGTTCGCGCAGCGTTTTGAGGAATTCGATGTCGCCCGGGATCACGCCACCCTCGCCCTGGATCGGCTCGACGATCACGGCGGCCACGTCATCGCCGATGGCGGCGCGTGCGGACTCGATGTCGTTGTAGTTGATGTGGTTGATTTCCGGCGGCAGCGGCTCGAAGCCTTCGGTGTACTTCGACTGGCCGCCGACCGACACGGTGAACAGCGTGCGGCCGTGGAACGAGGAATAGCACGACACGATGCGCGACTTGTGCGGGCCGAACTTGCCGTGCGCGTACTTGCGCGCCAGCTTCAGGGCGGCTTCGTTGGCTTCCGCGCCCGAGTTGGCGAAGAAGCAGCGGTCGGCGAACGTGGCCTCGATCAGGGCCGACGCCAGGCGCAGGACCGGCTCGTTCGTGTAGCCGTTGCCGACGTGCCAGAGCGTGGTGGCCTGGCGGGTCAGCGCCTCGACGACGACCGGGTTGCAATGACCCAGGCTGCTGACGGCGATGCCGGAGGTGAAGTCGAGGTAATGCTTGCCGTCCTGGTCCCAGACGTCCAGGCCCGACGCGCGCACGGGCACCATCGCGGCGGGTGCGTAGGTCGGGACGAGCACCTCGTCGAAAGTCTGGCGTGTGACAGGCCGCGTGGCGACACCCGAGTCGAGCTTAGCATTCATGACGTTTTCCTCATCCAAATAAAAGGTTGCGCGGACTCCAGCAGCCGCGCCGAGCGACTCATTATAGAGAAGCCAATCGTTGCCGTTCTTTCCAAACTGCGACAGGCATTTTCATTTTTGGACGAGCAACAATTGCTCAGATTCGGGGTCAGGTCCCATTAATTTCCAAACTTCGGCCAAGCCGCGGCGATGCTCGGTCTATGTCGGTCAACGTCGGCGACGTCGCAAAAATAATGTGCTCTGACCCCGAATTTATTGGCTGAGCTTGCGCTGGCGTTCTTCGCGGGGCGTATTGCCGAACAGGGCGCCGAAGGCGGTAGAGAAGTGGGAGCCGGACGAGAAGCCGCACATCAGCCCCACCTGCACGATGGAGTAGTTGGTGTCGCGCAGCAGCTGGCGCGCCCGTTGCAGGCGTAGTTCGAGGTAGTAGCGCGACGGCAGGCTGCCCAGGTATTGCTTGAACAGCCGCTCCAGCTGGCGGCGGGACACGCCCGCCAGCTGGGCGATGTCGTCGGTCGACAGCGGTTCCTCGATGTTCGCTTCCATCAGGGTGACGGCTTCCGTCAGTTTGGGCTGCAGCACGCCGAAGCGCGCCTGCAGCGCGACGCGCTGGCGTTCGTCCGGGCCGCGCACGCGGTCGACGCACAGGATTTCCTTCACCTGCGCCTGGACCGTCGCGCCGAACAACAGGTCGACGAGGGTCAGCGCGAAGTCGATGCTGGCCGCGCCGCCGCAGGACGTCAGGCGCGCACCGTCGATCTCGTACAGGTGCGGACTCAGCAGGGCCTGGTCGGCGCGCATGTCGACGTCGGGATACAGCGACCACGGCAACGCGGCGCGCGCACCGTTCAGCGCGCCCGCCTCCGCCAGCCACAGCACGCCCGCGCCGACGCCGCCCCAGCACGGCGCCGCGCGGCAGCGGGAGATCACGGTGCGCAGGTTGGCGGGACGCAGCCCCGCCTCGGCCTCGTCGGCGACGAGCAGCACGAGATGCCAGTGGCGCTGGTCGGCCGCGAATTTGTCGGGGGTGCGCACGTCCACGTGCAGGCGTTCAGGCCCCAGCACCTTGGCCGCGAGGCGCAGCGGCTGCACGAGGCCGGACCACGTCAGCGAATCCGGCTCGCCCGCATGCACGAGCAGCACGCGCAGCGGCGCCTCTAGCGCGAGGCGGGATAATTCAAGTTGCTGCATTAGGAAAATGAGCTGGACAATGAGGGATCATCACTCGGGGGCGAGCGCGGCGGTCGGCCGGCTTTCGGCATTCCATTGACTGACTATCATACCGGAGATCAACAAAGCCGCGCCGAGCCAGCCCCGGCCGCCCATCGCCTCGCCCAGCCAGAAATATGCGAAAAACGCGGCGCCGCCGGGCTCGAACGCATAGATGACGGCCGCCTCGTTGGCGCTCGTGCGCGCCTGGCCCCACGCCTGCATCGAGATGATGGCGGCCGTGCACAGCACGCCGAGATAGGCGAAATTCGGCGAATAGTGAAGCAGCCCGTGGCCGATGTAGGCCCAGTAGTTGGCGGCATCGGACGCCACGTCGATGCTGCCCCGCGGCACCTCGCGCGCGAACAACCACAGCGCCGCGCACAGGGCGACGGTACCGATCTGCGCGGCCGTCACGGCCATCAGGCGGACGGCGCGCCGCGTATACACCTCCATGACCTTGATGTAGGCGCCGAACGTGAGCGCGGCCAGCAGCGCGAGCGTGTCGCCGCGGCCCCAGCCGCCCCCGCCATCCCAGCACAGCGCCACGAGCCCCGCGATCGCGAGCAACAGCGCGATGACGATGCGGCGTTCCGGCAGGCGTCCGCCGAGCAGGCCCAGCAGCGGCACGACGAGCACGTTGAGGCCGCAGATGAAGGCGTTGCGGTTCGAGGTCGTCAACGCGAGACCTTCCACCTGGAACAGGTAGCAGAAGAACAGCAGCAAGCCGAGTATGCCGCCCAGCATCAGGTCCGTGCGGCGTGCGCGCCACAGGAACGGCGACAAGAGCGCCGTCGCGATGGCGAAACGGGTCAAAATGATCCAGACGGGAGAAAAATAAGCCGTCAGTTCCTTCATCGCAGGAAACGTCGTCCCCCACACGAGGACGACGACGACGAGGGCGAGGATGCCGCGCAGATGCTGGGTCATGAAACGTGAAATAAATTCTGGCAAGATTGCTATGGTACCGGACCCGGCCGCAACGACGAAGACTGGGGCCGGCCCGCGCTGGCGGCTATAATCGTTTCATGGGTGAACGATATCTGAAGAGTGTGCGCCTGCTGGCCGAATGCCTGCAAGGGTTCGAGCGCTTCGTCGCCGAACCGGTGCGCCGGCATGGGCTGACGCATCCGCAATTCGACATCATCGCCACCCTCGGCAACACGCCCGGCATGACCTACAAGGAACTGGGCGAGCGGACCCTGATCACGAAGGGGACGCTGACCGGCGTCATCGACCGCCTCGAACAGAAGGGACTCGTGGAACGCGCGCGCAATTGCGACGACAAGCGCTCGTTCCTCGTGCGCCTGACGGCGGACGGGGAGTGCCTGTTCCGCACCGTGTTTCCGGCCGTGGTCGCACACGGCAAGCAGCTGTTCGCCGATTATGGCGACGGCGATTTCGAACAACTTGACCACGCGCTGCGCCGGCTGCGCACCCGGCTCGATGCGCCGGGCCTGGTCACACCGGGCGGGCACGTTCCCGCCGACGAAGGATGATATGAATACAGCACTACTGGAAGGCAAAAAGCCGCCTCATTTCGACAAGCACATCATCGGCAACCTGCTGCTGGACGTGGCATCGCCCGCCGAAGTGCGCGAGGAACCGATGGTGATCGGCGTGCGCAACGATGACGGCGAGATCTACCGCCTGATCGGCGCCGCCACCCTGAACAGCTTCATGAACGCGGTCGAGGAATTGTTCGACCTCGGCCTCGTCGACGAGCTGCAGGACACCGAGGAACCGAAAGACGGCTGCGACGCCATTTTCAGCGAGCCTTGACGAAGTTCCTGGGGGTATAATTTTTTCCCATGGACAGAATCGACGCCCTCAAGAGCATTGCCGCGCAGGCCGGGCGCGGCGACCTCCACTTCCCTACCCACGTCGACGCGACGCTCAAGCTGCAGCGCGCGCTGACCGATCCGGAATGCCACATCGACGAAGCGGCGCGTCTCGTGCAGACGGAGCCGTTGCTGGCCGCCCGCACCGTCGCCATCGCCAACTCGGCCGCCTATAACCGCTTCGGCAACGACGTCACCAACGTCAAGGCGGCCGTGCAGCGCGTCGGCTTCCGCACGCTGGGCGCGCTCGCCGCCGCCGTCATCGTGCGCCAGCTGGCGAGCGAAATCCACGATCCCGAGTTGCGCGCCAAGGCCGATCGACTGTGGCTCCACTCGACCCACGTGGCCGCGTTGTCGCAGGTGATCGCGCGGCGCGTGTCGTTCGTCGATCCGGAAACGGCGATGTTCGCCGGCATCGTGCACGAGGTCGGCGGCTTTTATCTGCTGTCGCGCGCGCCCGAGTTCCCGGGCCTGCTCGACGGCGGCGCCGACGAATGGATCGAGCACGGCGAAACCGCCATCGGCCGCGGCGTCCTGCTCAAGCTGGGCGTGCCCGCCCCCGTGATGGGCGCCATCGAGGCGCTGTGGAACGGGATGCGCGCGCTGCCGCCGGAAACGCTGGGCGACACGCTGCTGCTGGCAAACGACCTGTCTCCCGTCGCATCGCCGCTGCTGGAACGCGATACCGGCGTGTCCGGCATCCAGGTGGGCGCCACCATCGACTTCGCCGTCGGCGAAGGCACGCTGAAAACCATCCTCCAGGAATCGGAGGATGAAGTGCACAGCCTCACGGCCGCGTTGGCCTGATTCCCGTTCTCACGTTCACGTCGACACCGGCCGCTGCATGCGGCCGGCGTCGTTTCGACCATATGTGACTTTTCAGTCACTTACTTTCATCTTGTTACATTCCTTACCGTTTAAGAACTTCTCTTAGGGAAACATGGTGCTATCTTGGCCATATTGCGATTCACGACGAATCGCGAGCCCTAGAACACCAAGGAGTGAACCATGAAGAAACTGCTGCTCGCACTGATCGCCACCTCCGCCGTCGCCGGCGTCGCACAAGCCCAGACCACCACGCCGCACGCCTACGTCGGCATCGGCGCCGCCACCGCGGACAACAAGTCGACCGACGACTACCACACGAACGCCAAGATCTACGGCGGCTATGAATTCGACCAGAACTGGGGCGTCGAAGCCGGCTACACGAACTTCGACAAGCAGGACACTTCCCTCGGCAACGTGAGAGGTTCCGGCACCTATGTCGCCGGCAAGTACAGCATGCCGCTGGGCGAGCGCTTCACCGGCTACGGCAAGCTGGGCGTCTCGTACAACGAGCGCAAGTACAGCAGCAGCACCCTGGGTCAGGTCAACAGCTACGACACCGGCCTGTACGGCGGCGTCGGCGTCGAGTACAAGCTGAACCAGAATCTGGCCCTGAACGCCGAGTACGAACGCTACGGCAAGGACAAGGCATTCGGCGCCAAGGCCGATGTCTACACCGTCGGCCTGAAATACGGTTTCTGATTCCGATTCCCCTCCCCGGACCCGGCAACGGGTCTGCTGCACCGGCGTCGTCCCTGCGCAAGCATGGACGACGTTTTTTTTATGGCATCCGGATAAAAAAAATGCCCACTCCGGGGAGTGGGCAAAGTCCAAAACTAGGGATGTCCTGAAAGAGACGAGTCCATCTTAGTTCCCACGGCGCGTGCACTCTGTGCGTGAACTCACATTTGTTAAATATTTTGACTAATTCGTGCCCAAGCGCAAAAAGGACGGGCCACCCACCTTGGTTGCTACACACTGACAATGTAGAGGTAAATTCGGTAGCGTCCAATCTTTGAACCGATATAAGCCCAGCTTTCTGTTCAGCTTCGGTTCACCATGGAGGCAATAGACGAACAACCCCGGGACAATGCCAGCGACTTGACCTACCGCAGCGGTGTAGGAAGGGATTCCGCTGCCGCCGGCCTGATAAAAAAAAACCCGCTCCTTGCGGGAGCGGGTGAAGTCCAAAACTAGGGATGTCCTGAAAGAGACGAGTCCATCTTACGGCCGCCTTGTGTCAGCGCTCTGTGCGCTGTTTCACACATAGTAAAAACAAAAGCCGCCACGGCCAGGCCGGGCGGCTTTTTTTGTACCGAAGACGATGCGCGTACTTACACGACGGCGCCGTCCGTTTCGTCCTTGGCCTTGATCGGCTTGATCAGGTCTTCGCGCTTGACGCCCAGCCACATGGCGATGGCGGCCGCGACGAACACGGACGAGTAGATACCAAACAGGATACCGATGGTCAGCGCGATCGCGAAGTAGTGCAGCGTCTGGCCGCCGAAGAACAGCATCGACAGGACCATCATCTCGGTACAGCCGTGGGTGATGATCGTACGCGAGATCGTGCTCGTGATCGCGTGGTCGATGACCTGGGTCACGGACAGCTTGCGCTCCTTGCGGAAGGTCTCGCGGATCCGGTCGAAGATCACGACCGATTCGTTCACGGAGTAGCCCAGCACGGCCAGCACGGCGGCCAGCACGGTCAGCGAGAATTCCCACTGGAAGAAGGCGAAGAAGCCCAGGATGATGACGACGTCGTGCAGGTTGGCGACGATCGCCGCGACGGCGAACTTCCACTCGAAGCGCACGGCCAGGTAGATCATCACGCCGACGACGACCATGATCAGGGCGTTCAGGCCGTTCTGCGCGAGCTCGTCGCCGACCTGCGGGCCGACGAATTCCACGCGCTGCTGGCTCAGCACTTCCGCGCCGGCCGCGTTGACGCAGCTGGTGCGGGCGACTTTCTCGCCCTTGTCGCTGGTCTGCTCGATCTGCTTCGGCGTGCCGGCTTCGGCCGCGCACAGCGCGTTGAAGACAGTCGCCGACGTGCCCGAACCGGCGACGTCCTTGCGGATCGGCAGGCGCAGCATGACGTCCTGCGCGGTGCCGAAGCTCGTTACTTCCGGCTGCTCGTAACCCAGTTTTTCCAGCGTGTGGCGGATCTTTTCCTGGTCGGCCGCGTGCGGATAGCGCAGCTCCATCACGGTACCGCCCGTGAACTCGACCGAGAAGTGCAGGTGCTTGGTCACCAGGAAGAACACTGCGGCGACGAAGGTCAGCGCCGAGATCACGTTGAAGATCAACGCGTGGCGCATGAACGGGATGTCCCGTTTAATCTTGAAAAATTCCATGGTCTACCCCGGTTATCCTTTCTTGACGGCCGTCTTGGCCGCGGCGGCATCCGCGTTCCACACGGTGCCGATGGCGAGCTTGCCGAGCTTCTTCTTGCGGCCGTACCACAGGTTCACGACGCCGCGCGACAGGAACACGGCCGAGAACATCGACGTCAGGATGCCCAGGCAGTGCACGACGGCGAAGCCGCGCACGGCGCCCGAACCGAACACCAGCAGTGCCAGGCCGACGATCAGGGTCGTCACGTTCGAGTCGAGAATGGTCGCCCACGCGTGGCTGAAGCCGGCCGAGATGGCCGCCTGCGGTGTATTACCCGCCCGCAGCTCCTCGCGGATGCGCTCGTTGATCAGCACGTTGGCGTCGATCGCCATACCCAGCGCCAGCGCGATTGCCGCGATACCCGGCAGGGTCAGGGTCGCGCCCAGCATCGACAGCAGCGCGAGCAGGAACAGCAGGTTGCACGCGAGCGCGACGACGCTGAAGAAGCCGAACAGCTGGTAATAGATGATCATGAAGATCGCGATGGCCACGAAGCCCCACAGCGTGGAGTGCAGGCCCTTGGCGATGTTCTCGGCGCCCAGCTGCGGACCGACGACGCGTTCCTCGACGAATTCCATCGGGGCCGACAGCGCGCCGGAGCGCAGCAGCAGCGCCAGCTCGGCGGCGGCCTGCGGGCTGGCCATGCCGGTCGTCTGGAAGTTCGAACCGAATTCGCTCTGGATGGTCGCGACCTGCAGCACGTTGTACTTGCCTTTTTCCTTCAGCAGCGTGGCCATGCGCTTGCCGACGCGCTCGCGGGTCATCGCGCGCATCTTGCGGCCGCCGTCAGCGTTCAGCTCGATGTTCACGGCCGGACGCTGGTTCTGGTCGAAGCCGGCGACGGCGTTGATGACCGAATCGCCGCTCACGAGGACGTCCTTCGACACGACGACCGGTGCGCCGGCGCCTTCGGTGAACAGTTCCGAATTCAGCGGGATCGCGGCGGACAGCTCGGTGCCCGGCGTGACGGTATCGTCGGTCACGCGGAATTCCAGCGTGGCGGTACGGCCGATGATGTCCTTCGCGTGGGCGACGTCCTGCACGCCCGGCAGCTGGACGACGATGCGGTCGCGGCCCTGTTGCTGGATCACGGGCTCGCTCACGCCCAGTTCGTTGATACGCTTGCTCAGCGCGCTGATGTTCTGCTTGACGCCCTCTTCCACCACGCGCTGCAGTGCGGCCGGCTTCAGGGTGACGACCAGCTTCAGGTCGGAGCCGTCGGCGGCGTCGGAGAACGCCAGGTCGGCGTTCTGCGCGGCCAGCACGTTGCGCGCCTGCGTACGGGTGGCTTCGTCGCGGAACTTGATCTCGACATTGTTGCCGACGCGGTCGATGCCGGCGTGGCGGATGTTCTTGTCGCGCAGCTCGCTGCGGACGCTGGACAGGACGCCCTTGATGCGGGTTTCCTCCACGGCCTTCGCATCCACCTGCAGCAGGAAGTGCACGCCGCCGCGCAGGTCGAGGCCCAGGTTCAGCGGCTTGGCGTTGATGGCCTGCATCCAGGCCGGCGTGTTCTTGACCAGGTTGACGGTGACGATGTAGTCGGGGTCGGCCGGGTCACGGTTCAGGTCGCGCTCCAGCGCCGCCTTGGCCTTGAACTGGATATCGGGGGTCGCGAAGCGCGCGCGCACCGAAGCGCTGTCGCCCGAGCCTTCCAGACCCACGGCTTCGGCAGGAATACCGTCACGCTTGAGCGCTTCGGCAACCCGGGCAGCCGTGTCGCTGTTGACCTTGACGGTCGCCTTGGAGGTCGTCACCTGCAGTGCCGGCGAGTCGACGAAATAGTTGGGCGCCGTGTACAGCAGGCCAACGAGTACTGTCACGAGGATCAGTATGTACTTCCAGAGGGGGTAACGATTCATGATGTTCCAGCGTTCAGGATCGGGCGGGAAGCGCGGCGCGCAGGCCGCGCGGCCGGATTACAGGGACTTCAGCGTGCCCTTCGGCAGCAGCGCGGTCACGGCGTTCTTCTGCACGACCACTTCGGTGCCGGCCGACACTTCGACGGTCACGTACGTGTCGGTGACCTTGGTCACGCGGCCCAGCATGCCGCCGACGGTGATGACTTCGTCGCCCTTGGCCAGCGCGTCCATCATGGTTTTCAGTTCTTTCTGGCGCTTCTGCTGCGGACGGATCATGAGGAAGTACATGACCACGAACATCAGGATCAGCGGGGCGAACGTGGTGAGGTTACCCATCAGACCCGGATCGGCTGCACCGGCGGTTTGCGCGTAAGCGTTGGAAATGAACACAAGGACTCCGATTGTATAAGATGAAAAAACAAGCGCTGTATTCTAGCACCGGCAAACTGGCAACAGCCAATTCCCCCGATGTGGGAACTGGCATGCCGAAATGCAAGATATTATCGGAAATTTAATTGTTTACACGCCGCGGGCGCGGTCGGCGTTGAATTTCAGGCGGAAGGCGTGGAACCGATCCGCATCGATGGCGTCGCGGATCTCCTGCATGAGGTTCAGGTAGTAATGCAGGTTGTGGATGGTATTCAGGCGCGCGCCCAGGATCTCCTTGGAGCGGTGCAGGTGGTGCAGGTACGCGCGCGAGAAATTCTTGCAGCAGTAGCACGAGCACGACTCGTCCAGCGGCGACTGGTCGTCCTTGTAGCGGGCGTTCTTGATCTTGAGGTCGCCGAAGCGGGTGAACAGCCAGCCGTTACGCGCGTTCCGGGTCGGCATCACGCAGTCGAACATGTCGACGCCGTTCGCCACGCCTTCCACGAGGTCTTCCGGCGTGCCGACGCCCATCAGGTAGTGCGGCTTGTTTTCCGGCAGGCGCGGGCCGACGTGCTGCAGCACACGCATCATGTCTTCCTTCGGCTCGCCCACCGACAGGCCGCCGATGGCCAGGCCCGGGAAATTAATCTCTTCCAGGCCGGCGAGGGATTCGTCGCGCAGGCGCTCGTACATGCCGCCCTGGACGATGCCGAACAGCGCGTTCGGGTTCTCGCCCTTGCTGAATTCGTTCATCGAGCGCTGGGCCCAGCGCAGCGACATGCGCATCGACTTGGCCGCTTCCTCGGCGGTCGCCGGGCGGCCGTCGATCTCGTATGGCGTGCACTCGTCGAACTGCATGACGATGTCCGAGTTCAGCGAGCGCTGGATCTGCATCGAGATTTCCGGCGACAGGAACAGGCGCGAGCCGTCGATCGGGGACGCGAACTTCACGCCCTCTTCCGTGATCTTGCGCATCGCGCCCAGCGAAAACACCTGGAAGCCGCCGGAGTCGGTGAGGATCGGCTTGTCCCAGCCCATGAAGCCGTGCAGGCCGCCGAACTTGTCCATGACGTCCGTGCCCGGGCGCAGCCACAGGTGGAACGTGTTGCCGAGGATGATCTGCGAGCCCACTTCCTTCAGCTCGTTCGGCGCCATCGCCTTGACGGAGCCATAGG
Organism: Massilia sp. CT11-108; assembly: GCF_047302915.1. Taxonomy (NCBI): domain Bacteria; kingdom Pseudomonadati; phylum Pseudomonadota; class Betaproteobacteria; order Burkholderiales; family Oxalobacteraceae; genus Massilia; species Massilia sp. CT11-108. The sequence continues at coordinate 34,564 of NZ_JBKYMO010000006.1, forward strand.
TCCCGACGGGCATGAAGATCGGCGTCTCGATGGTGCCGTGGTTCAGTTTTAAACGGCCGCGGCGGGCGTGCGACAGGCCGCTCGTGTCTTTTTTAAGAAGGGTAAATTCGAGCATGGTTCAATTCTTGTTTGCGCGTGAGTGCGTCGTCAGCAGCATCGCGTCGCCGTAGCTGAAGAAGCGGTATTCGCTGGCGATCGCGTGCGCGTACGCGGCGCGGATCTCGTCGTAGCCGGCAAAGGCCGAGACGAGCATCATCAGCGTCGACTTGGGCAGGTGGAAGTTCGTGATCAGCCGGGTAACCGTCTTGAACAGGTAACCCGGGGTGATGAACAGGTTGGTGTCGCCGCTGCCGGCCGCAAGGGCGCCCAACTGCGACGCCGACTCCAGTGCGCGCAGCGACGTCGTGCCCACGGCGACGACGTCACGGCCCGCGTCCTGCGCGGCGCGCACGGCGTCGACGGTCTCTTGCGGGATCGTGTACCACTCGCTGTGCATCTTGTGCTCGGCGAGATTTTCCACGCGCACGGGCTGGAACGTGCCGGCGCCCACGTGCAGCGTCACGTACGCGATGCGCACGCCCTTGGCCGCGACCTTGTCGAGCAGCGCCTGGTCGAAGTGCAGGCCGGCGGTCGGCGCGGCGACGGCACCCGGCGCCGATGAATAGACCGTCTGGTAACGCTGCTCGTCGAAATCGTCGGCGTCATGCTCGATGTACGGCGGCAGGGGCAGGCGGCCGTGGGCCTCGATCAGCTCGAACACGTCGCCGTCGAAGTGCAGCGTGAAGAACTCGCCGGCACGCTCGCCGACGCCGACCTCGAACGCGTCCGCGAGGCGGATGCGCGAGCCGGGCTTCGGCGACTTCGACGCGCGCACCTGCGCGAGCACGGTGCGCGGGTCGAGCACGCGCTCGACGAGCACCTCGACCTGGCCACCGGTGTCCTTCTGGCCGAAGAAGCGGGCCTTCAGCACCCGGGTGTTGTTCATCACGAGCGTGTCGCCGGCCTGCAATTGGTCGACGATGTCGGAGAATTGACGGTCGGTGATGCGGTCGCCGTCCAGCTGCAGCAGGCGCGACGCGCTGCGGTCGGGCAGCGGCACCTGGGCGATGCGCTCGGGCGGCAGGTCGAAATCGAAGTCGGAGAGGGAGTACGTTTTGCTCATCTGGGAAAAACTCGTCGAGCCGCCTTACAATATGGGCTACAGCGTGCGGCGAACCCATTATTTTACACCCGGATTCCGGCCGGCGGGCGCAGGCCATAACCGTTATGCCCAAATCCTGATAAGCCGACAACACGCGCCAACGAACCGCCATGCCAGCCACGAACGCCAAACCGGCGGCCAAAGCCGCAGCCAAACAAGCACCGAAAAGCATCGAGAGCAAGCTCGCCAAGCTCGGCCTGCGCACGGACATGGACCTCGTCCTGCACCTGCCGATGCGCTACGAGGACGAGACGCAGATCGTCCCCATCCGCGAAGCCTGCCTGCGCGGCGGCCACGTGTCGCAGGTCGAAGGCGTCGTCACGAAGAACGAAATCGCCTATAAACCGCGGCGCCAGCTGCTGGTGACCATCGCCGACGAGACGTCCGACATCCAGCTGCGCTTCATGAATTTCTACGGCAGCCAGGTGAAACAGCTGGCCGAGGGCACGCGGGTGCGCGCCCGCAGCGAGATCCGGCATGGTTTCTTCGGCGCCGAGATGGTCCATCCGGTCTACAAGATCGTCAACGAGGGCGCGCCGCTCCCCAACTCCCTCACGCCCGTGTACCCGGCGGGCGAAGGGCTGTCGCAGACGATATTGCGGCGCGCGATCGCGGACGCGATGAAGCGCGTGGACTGGACCGACACCGTGCCGCGTGCCGTGCGCGAGAAGCTGAACCTGGCCGAATTCCAGCCGGCCGTGCGTCTGCTGCACTACCCGCCGCCGGACGTCGACGAACACGCGCTGACGGAACGCAGCCACCCCGCGTGGACGCGCGTGAAGTTCGACGAACTGCTCGCGCAGCAGCTGTCGCTGAAACGCGCGCAGCAGGCACGCCGCGAAAAAGGGGCGCCGGTGCTCGGTGCAGTCGGCGCATTGTCGTCGTCGTTCCTGGAAGCCCTGCCGTTCAAGCTGACCAATGCGCAGCAGCGCGTGGTCGAAGAGATCCGCCGCGACCTGCGCGAGGATTACCCGATGCAGCGCCTGCTGCAGGGCGACGTCGGCAGCGGCAAGACCGTCGTCGCGGCCCTCGCCGCCGCGCAGGCCATCGACAGCGGCTACCAGGCCGCGCTGATGGCGCCGACGGAGATCCTGGCCGAGCAGCACTTCCGCAAGATCGCCGCATGGATGGAACCGCTGGGCGTGAAGGTCGCGTGGCTGACGGGCAGCCTGAAAAAGAAGGAAAAGACGGCGGCCAGCGAGATGGCGGAATCGGGCGAGGCGCAGCTCGTGATCGGTACGCACGCGCTGATTCAGGACTCCGTGCAGTTCGCGAAGCTCGGCCTCGTGCTCGTCGACGAACAGCACCGCTTCGGCGTCGGCCAGCGCCTCACGCTGCGCAACAAGGGGTCGGACGGGCTGGTGCCGCACCAGTTGATGATGTCGGCGACGCCGATCCCGCGCACCTTGGCGATGACGTATTACGCCGACCTGGAAGTCTCCGTCATCGACGAACTGCCGCCCGGTCGCACGCCCATCGTCACGCGCGCCATCGACCAGAACCGGCGCGACGAAGTGATCGAGCGCGTGCACGCGGCCGCGCAGGAAGGCCGGCAGGCGTACTGGGTCTGTCCGCTGATCGAGGAATCGGAAGCGCTGCAGCTGCAGACGGCCACCGAGACGTACGAAACGCTGGCGGAAGCGCTGCCCGACCTCGTCGTCGGGCTCGTGCACGGCCGCATGAAGCCGGCGGAAAAGCAGGTGATCATGGACGCGTTTTCCGCGGGCGAGGTGCACGTGCTCGTGGCGACGACGGTGATCGAGGTGGGCGTGGACGTGCCCAATGCATCACTGATGGTGATCGAACACGCCGAGCGCTTCGGCCTGTCGCAGTTGCACCAGTTGCGCGGCCGCGTGGGCCGGGGTTCGGCGGCCAGCGTGTGCCTGCTGCTGTATCAGAGCCCGCTGGGGCCCGTGGCGAAACAGCGCCTGATGACGATGCGCGAGACGACGGACGGCTTCGAGATCGCGCGGCGCGACCTGGAAATCCGCGGCCCCGGCGAATTCCTCGGCGCGCGCCAGTCCGGCCAGGCGATGCTGCGCTTCGCGAACCTGGAGACGGACCAGTGGATCGTCGAACAGGCGCGCGACGTGGCGGCGTGGCTGCTGGAGTCGGATCGGCCGGAAGCCGAGGCCATTGTGGATGCGCACCTGCAGCGGTGGCTGGGCGGGCGCGAGGAGTTCTTGAAGGTGTAACGTGGGCACGGGGTGCCCACCATGCATCACTTCGTCGCAGCAGGCGCCGTCGTATCGGCCGCCGCATCCTTCGCGGCTTCCTTGGTCTCGGCCTTCTTCGCGTGCTTGGCCTTCTTCACGTGCTTCGTGGTCTTCTTCGCTTCCTGTTTCTCGTGCGTCGCCTCGGCCTTGGCGACGGCCGGCGGCGTGGCCGAATCCGGCGTGGTCGTCTGGGCCGGAGCCGGGGTCTGGGCGAAAGCAGCGGTGGCGAACAGGCCGGCGATCAGGGTGGCGACGATTTTTTTCATGATGAAGGGTCCTTGGTAGTTTTGGGTTTCTGCGACCACGTTTGCGCGTCGCTTGTGCCTGAAAACGGCCAGGAACGCTCCCCTGTTGACGCGATTTACAAATGCTTACGCTCCTGACAATCTCTTACAGCCCAGCCGCTTGCGCCAGCGCCGCCTCGACCCGCGCCAGCCGCGGTGCCACCATCTCGCGGTAGCGCGCCACGAGCTCGGCGCCGGCGCCCTGCGGCGAGCCGGCATCGAACGGCGGCTGCGGGTCGTATTCGAGCGCCAGCTGGATCATGCGCGCGGCGTCGTCGCCGGCCAGTTCGGCCGCCAGCGCGAGGCCGAAGTCGATCCCCGCCGTCACGCCGCCGCCCGAGATCCGGTTACGGTCGCGCACGATCCGCTCCGCGACGGGTACGGCGCCGAAATGCGTCAGGAACGGCAACCAGATCCAGTGGCATGCGGAGCGGTAGCCGTCGAGCAGCCCGGCCGCGCCCAGCACGAGCGAGCCGTTGCACACGGACGTGACATAGCGCGCGTGCTGTCCCTGACGGCGCAGGAAGGCCAGCGTGTCGGCATCGCCGAACAGGTCTTCGATGCCGAAGCCGCCCGGCACGCACAGCACGTCCAGCTGCGGGCAGTCGGCGAAGGTGGTCGTGGGGTTGATGGTGAAGCCGACGTCGGTCGGCACCGGATCGCGCGTCTTCCACACGAGGTGTACCCGGGCGCCGGCGACGCGGCTCAGGATCTGGGCGGGACCGGTCAGGTCGAGCTGGGTCACGCGCGGGAACAGCAGGAATCCGATGTGCAGGGTGTCAGTCATGGCAGGCTCCGTTGTCGATGGATGGTGACGCCATTCTAGGAACCGGCTAGCATTGGCAGCAATGTCAAACTTGTGTCGATTCCTGCCATGCCATCCAGGCCTTCCAAAGCGCGCCAGGTTGCCCTGATCGCCTTCGACGACGTCCAGGTGCTCGACGTCACCGGCCCCGCCGCCGTGTTCGGCGCGGCCAACGACGCCGCCGTCCACCTCACGGGGCGCGCGTTCTATCGCATCCACATCCTGTCGCCGCGGGGCGGCCAGGTGACCACGAACTGCGGCCTGGCGGTCGTGACGACGCCGCTGGCCGCCGTGAAGCCGGGCGCGATGGACACGGTGCTGGTCGCCGGCGGCAGCAAGCGCGGCTTGCAGGCGCTCGCGCAAGACCCGGCCGCGCAAGCGTGGCTGCAGCGCGCCTGTGCCCGCGCGCGCCGCTACGGGTCCGTGTGCACGGGCGCGTTCGCGCTGGCCGCCTGCGGTCTGCTGGACGGCAAGCGCGTCGCCACGCATTGGGAAGCGACGGACATCCTCGGGCGCAGGCATCCCGGCGTCGACGTCGATGCGAATGCGCTGTACGTGGAGGACGGTCGCGTGTGGACGTCGGCCGGCGTCACCACCGGCATCGACATGTGCCTGGCACTCGTCGCACGCGACCTGGGCGACGCCGTCGCCAACGCCATCGCGCGCCGGCTCGTGCTGTATGCGCGCCGGCCCGGCTACCAGTCGCAGTTCAGCACCGTGCTGGCGGCGCAGGAAAAGGCGGACAGCCCGTTCGCGGGCCTCGTCGACTGGATCCGCACGCACCTGGACCAAGAACTCGACGTGGCCAGCCTGGCGGCGCGCGCGGGCATGTCGCCGCGCACGTTCCACCGCCGCTTCACGGACGCGCTGGGCGAGACGCCGGCGCGCTTCGTCGAGACGCTGCGCCTCGACCACGCGCGCACGCTGCTGCAGACGTCGATGGCGCTGAAGACGGTGGCCGCGCAGGCGGGGTATGCGACGCCGGGCCAGTTGTCGAAGGCGTTCGCGCGCCGCTTCGGCGTGAGTCCCGGGCTGTTCCGCGCGATGCACGGGGACGAACGGCACGGCCCGCCGGCATGCTTAGCGCGCATTGCGACAACTTAAAACAGAATGTTGTAGTCCTTCATTTTTGACGTCCGCAGCTATGGTATCCTGCATATCAAGACAATCAGCCGGACCGAAAAGCCGAAACGCCGCATATGCAGTCCGCGCACGACCCCAATCAGAACCATCTTCTCGCGGCCCTGCTGGACACGGAATTCGCCCGCCTTTCCCCGCATCTTCAGTTGGTTCCCCTGCTGCTCGGCGACGTGCTGTGCGAATCTGGTGGCAAGCTGGATCAAGTCTATTTCCCGACCACTGCGATCATTTCGATTCATTACCTGCTGGAAAATGGCGGCTCCTCCGAAATTGCCGGGGTCGGCAATGAGGGCATGCTGGGTGTCGCTCTCTTCATGGGTGGGGGTAGCACCCCGAACCGCGCCGTCATCCAGACCGGCGGTTTCGGGTATCGGCTACCGGCGCGCATCCTGATGGACGAATTCAATCGCAATGGCCCGGTGATGCGTCTGTTGTTGCGCTACACGCAGGCACTGCTCACGCACATGTCCCAGACCGCTGTGTGCAACCGCCACCACACCGTCGAGCAGCAACTGTGCCGCTGGCTGCTGCTCACGCTGGATCGCCTCGCGAGCAACGAACTGACGATGACGCAGGAGCTGATCTCCAACATGCTTGGTGTGCGGCGGGAGGGCGTGACGGAAGCTGCCGGCCGGCTGCAAGGACGTGGCTATATCAGTTACCGGCGCGGCCATATCACGGTGCTCGACCGGGCCGGCCTGGAACGGCATGTGTGCGAATGCTACGGCGTGGTCAAGAAAGAATTTGCGCGTTTGCTGTCGGACACGCGCCAACGGCAGCCGGCGGCCCAGGCTGCCTGACAACGCATTGTCATCACCCCGGCGCCGGGGCTTGGGCGCATTGTCGGGACATCGAATCTACTTATGCAAAACATCAAACCTCTTCCTGTCGAGCGCCTGGTCGTGATCGGCTTTGCGGCGACGTTCGCAGTGCTGCTGCTGGTGGGCGCCCTCGCGCTCACGCAGGGCGCTACCGGCGAGGCAAGGGCGTTGCACATCGAATCGAGTATCGGATTGCTGCTGTGTTTTTTGGGCGGCTTGTTCGCACTGGCGAAGCGGCAGGCGCGCGTGCAGGCGGCCCGGGACGCCGGAAATATCGTCGCCCCTCTGTTGAAGACAAGCGCGTTGCAGGATGCCATTTTCAATAGCGCGAACTTTTCGAGTATCGCCACCGACGCCGACGGCGTGATCCAGATCTTCAATGTGGGCGCGCAGCGCATGCTCGGCTACGCCGCGACGGACGTGATCAACAAGCTGACGCCTGCCAATATCTCGGATGCGCATGAACTGATCGAACGCGCCGCATCCCTGAGCAAAGAATTCAATGTCGCAATCCGGCCTGGCTTCGATGCGCTGGTCTACAAGGCGATGCGAGGCATCGAGGACATCCATGAACTGACCTACATCCGCGCCGACGGAACGCGCTGTCCGGCGCTGGTGTCCGTTACGGCCTTGCATGGCGCCGATAACAAGCTGATCGGTTTCCTGCTCATCGGCACCGATAATACGGCCCGCAAGGAGGTCGAGGCTGAACAGGCCCGGCTTGACCAGCGCTTGCGCGACCAGCATTTCTATACCCGCTCGCTGATCGAATCGAACATCGATCCACTGATCACGACGGACCCGCGCGGCATGATCAGCGACGTCAACCATGAGATGGAAATGCTGACAGGCCGCACCAGGGACGAACTGATCGGCGCGCCATTCAAGAGCTGCTTTACCGAGCCGGAGCGTGCGGAGGAAGCAATTGCCCGCGTGCTGAACGAAGGCAAGGTCAGGAACTACGAACTGACCGCATTGGCGCGCGACGGCCAGCAGACGGTGGTGTCCTTCAACGCGACCACGTTTCACGATCGTGACCGCACATTGCAGGGCGTGTTTGCTGCAGCCCGCGATGTCACCGAGCGCAAGCATTTCGAGCACGCCCTGCAGGAAACCAACGTCGAGTTGCAAGCGGCACGCGAAGCCGCCGAGAAAGCCAACCGTGCGAAGTCCGAGTTCTTGTCGAGCATGAGCCATGAATTGCGCACGCCGCTCAATGCGGTGCTCGGCTTTGCCCAACTGATGGCGTCGGAAATGCCGCCGCCCGGCCCGCGCCAGCAGCGTTCCATCGACCAGATCCTCAAGGGCGGCTGGTACTTGCTACGCCTGATCAATGAGATTCTTGACCTGTCGATGATCGAAGCAGGCAAGGTGACGATGTCGCAGGAATCGATGTCGATCAATGAGGTGCTGCAGGATTGCAAGGGCATGATCGAGCCGCAAGCCGCCAAGCGTGGCATCGCGATGACTTTCCCGGATCTCGACAACGTGTTCTACGTGCACGCCGATCGCACCCGGATCAAGCAGGTCATGATCAACCTGCTGTCGAATGCGATCAAATACAACGGCATCGGCGGCAGCGTGACTGTCCAGTGCGCCAAGAGCGACAACGACCGCGTTCGGATCAGTGTCAAGGATACCGGCGCCGGGTTGTCCGCGGAACAGCTTGGGCAATTGTTCCAGCCCTTCAATCGCCTCGGCCAGCACGACGGCGTCGAGGAAGGTACCGGCATCGGGCTGGTGGTGACCAAACAGCTGGTCGAACTGATGGGCGGCGCCATGGGCGTGGACAGCGTGGTCGGGCTGGGGACGGTATTTTGGGTCGAATTCACGGCGTCCGCCGCGCCCACGCTGGCGCTCGAGAATATCGATGATGTGACGCTGGAGCGCAGGCAGACACCGGCCCGGTTGCCGGACGATCAGCCGACCCTGCTGTACGTCGAGGACAATCCCGCCAATCTTGCGTTGGTCGAGCAATTGATCGCGCGCCGCGGCGACTTGAAACTGCTGACCGCGATCGATGGTCACCTCGGCATCGAACTGGCGCGTGCCTACCAGCCGGATGTGATCCTGATGGACATCAATCTGCCAGGCATCAGCGGCTACGGCGCACTCAAGCGCCTGCACGAAGACCCGGCCACGGCGCACATCCCGGTACTGGCGCTATCGGCGAATGCCGTTCCGCGCGATATCGAAAAAGGCTTGCAGGCCGGGTTCTTCCGCTATCTGACCAAGCCGATCCGCGTCCACGAATTCATGGCTGCGCTCGACGTCGCCTTGCTGCACGCTGCCAGCACCAACCCATTCCAGCAGGCTGAACATGGCCAATAACACGATGTTAATGCCTATCTCGAGGAGTTCCGATGCTTGAAGCTGCTGAAATTCTGAACGCCGCCATCCTGGTCGTCGACGACGAGGAAGCGAACGTTGAGCTGATCGAGGAAATGTTGCGCAACCAGGGCTATACCAACGTCACCACGACCCAGCGGCCGCGTGAAGTCTATGGCCTGCATGAACGACACCGCTACGACCTGATTCTGCTCGACCTGCACATGCCCGACATGGACGGTTTCGAGGTCATCGAGGAACTGCGCAAGATCGAGCGCGCCAGCTACTTGCCGGTATTGGTCATCACGGCGCAGCCCGCGCACAAATTGCGCGCCCTGAAAGCCGGTGCAAAAGATTTCGTCAGCAAGCCCTTCGATTTCCTCGAACTGCAGACGCGCATTCACAATATGCTCGAGGTGCGGCTCCTCCATCGCAAGCTCGACGACTATAACCGGGTACTGGAACGAACCGTGCTCGAACGGACCGCGGAGTTGCGCCGCAGTGAAGCGCGTTTCCAGCGTTTTACGGAGCTCTCGTCGGACTGGTATTGGGAGCAGGATGCCACCGGCAGGCTGACCCAATATTCCGGTCCGGTCGAAGAAATGCTGGGTATCGGCAGCGGCGCCTCGCTCGAAGAACTCGCGGCCGCGGGCTGGAACATGGAGGAAAGGGCGGCACTCGAGACCAAAATCGCGAACCGGCAGCCGTTCCTCGACTTTGTCTATAGCCGGACCTTGCCCGACTCCCGTATCCAGTATCTTCAGGTCAGCGGTGAGCCGATCTTCGATGACGCCAGCGGATTTGTCGGCTATCGCGGGATCGGGTTGGACGTCAGCGAACGCATGCGGCGGGCTTGATGGCCCCACGTTGCCCTGGACTGTGGATGATCAGTCATCCTTCCTGCGGTGCGGCGTCACGCGCGGAATGTGCAACGAAAAGGCCACGCCGTCCTCCTCGCTGGAAGTGACGGAAATCGCGCCACCGTGTGCATCCACAATTTGCTTCACCACATAAAGACCGAGTCCCAGGTTTTGCGTGCCCGCGCCTACTCGCTCGCTCGCCGGACGTATGGCAAAACGTTTCACCGGATCGAAGAGTGTTCTTAGCTTCGCCGGCGGAATGATGTCGCCTTCGTTCTTGACCTGGTACATCACCTCGTCCGGGAAGCCGCAGATCGAGACCTTGATCGCTCCTTCGGGCTTGCCGTGCTGAATGGCATTCGAAATCAGGTTGGCAAACACCTGGGCCATCCGGTCTCCGTCCCACACCCCGGTCAACTCACCCTCGCACATCAATTCGATCCTGCGGTCGGGATGGAAAGTATTCGCCTCTTCCACGACACCGTGGCATATTTCCAGAAGATCGACGGTACTGGGATCGACCGGTATGCCGTCACCCAGGTGCGACGTCGAAAAATCAAGCAGATCCCGGATGATCGCGTCCATCCGTTTTGAACTATTGAAAATACGCAGGCCTACCTTGAGAACCTTGGATGGGAGCGTTTGATCCTGCAGCAATACCTGGGCGCCCATGCTGATCGCACCAAGTGGGCTTCGCACATCGTGGCCGAGAATTGCCAGGAACAGGTTTTGGGCCTCGCGCAACATTTTTGCATAACGCGCCATCGATTCCATCTGGGCCTGGTCGATGGCCTCGTTGAAGCGGACCATGTCCTGTATGTCGTTAGCGGTCGTTATCTCGACCTGGCGCGCCCATAGACGCAGCACACTCGAGCGCAGGGCGCGGTACTCGGCCATGACCTGCTCGCCCGTGAAACCGATCGAAACCCGGTCGGCGCCATGAATCTCGGCCGCCGTGTCAAGAGCCGCCTGCGGCCCCAGGCCTTTGGATTTGGCGATGCTCTCGCTTTCGCACTGCGGTGTTTTCAAATCGAGGGCAATAACCTGCAGAACTTCGCTCGCGTGATCTCGCAATTCTTTTTTGTTGGCGTCCACGAGCGGTTCGATCGTCGATGCGAAATCTTCCCACTCCTGTAAGATGGGCTCGAGGTGAGCCAAAATGAAGTCGGATAATCTCATGAGTTTCCTTTTTCGCTGGAAACCGCACTGGTACAGTTCGCCAATAGTTTACGCACTTCGCCCATCAGATCTTCCGCCAGAAATGGCTTTCGCAAGAATCCATCGTAACTCGTTCCGGGAGCGACCTTGCCCCGCAGCGAACCGCTCATCAATAAAACTGGGAATTGGTGACCGGCCGGCCTCGTCCTGACTTCCTCGCTCAACTGCAATCCGGTCATATGCGGCATGCTGCAGTCGGAAATCAACAATTCAGGTTGCTGTTCCTGAATCTTTGCCAATGCTTCCAAACCATTCGATACCACCGCCGCCTCATAGCCGTGCGATTCAAGCATCATCGAACAAGTCTCGGCAAAATCAACATCGTCATCTGCAATTAAAATCATTATTATCTCCCTAATACCTAAATTTTGTTACCGAACGGCATGCAAAAGTCGGCAAAGGGCGAAAGGATATCCCGATTGACAGTATGCACTGTTTTGATCACCCCGTCCGATTATTCGGCTTATTTTGGAAAATCTCCAAAGCATTATCAATCTTGAACAATGATTTGATGTTTTTCGGCCAGGCGGAATAAAATGGCAAACTGAATTCCATAGTCATTATGAAATTCATTTTCGGTAACGCGGAAACGGAATTGGAAGTTTTATCCCGGTTTTATCGGGCGCCGTAATCCGGACTCTTATCGTCGGCTTCCGCGGCCTCGGCATTCTCCTTTACCTTGCGCTCTTCCGATATTTCCAGCGCAACGCCGGCCGAAGCCTCGGCTGTCATGCCTTCGGTCCGACGCAGGTATTCGGCCTCGCCGATGACATCGTTCCGATCCGTCGTCACATCGTCCGGTTGCGCGGTTTCGCCCGGTAGTTCGAGCTTCAATTCCTCTGCAAGCATCAACAGCGTTGCCGCGACCGGCAGCGCCGGCAGGGCGCCGCCGATGCCGTACAGCGTGCCGCCGGTGATCAGCGCAAACAGCACGATCGACGATGGCAGGCGTAGTGCGCGGCCGTAAATGATCGGGATGATGACGCGACTTTCGAATTCTTCGTAACACAGCAGTAGAACGAACACGACGGTCGCGGCGGCGCTGCCGCTGGCAAGCGCTGCCAGCACGGCCGGAATCATGGTCAGGAAAATGCCTACGAACGGCAGCACGTCGGCAATGCCGCCGAATGCGGCGATCGCGATGGCATTCTGGACGCCGCATGCGCTCAACAGGATAAACAGGAAAATCGCCATCATCGCGCAAGTGACGACCTGGCCACGCACATAGCCGCCGACGATGGTTTCCAGGTTGAGCATGATGCGCGACAGCTTCATGTGATGCGCACGCGGGACAACGGCAAACAGGGCACCGCGCAGCCGGGCGCGGTCGATCATGATATACAGCGCAAGGAAAAAGGAACCCGCGCCATAGGCGACGATACTCAACAAGCTCTTGGAAAACGCCACGGCTTCGGTGCTGTACGACTTGAACAAGGCGCCGTACTGCAAGTGGCGCAATGTGCCGGCCAGGGAGGTCGTGAGCGGATACGAGGCAAGGAAGCTGACGGCGCGTTTGCGCAATTCCGGTTCCTGTTCCACGAGGCTCGTCACCTGCATCAGGAACGCGGGCACGGTAAAAACGGCCAGCGCCAATGCCAGCAGCAGCAGCGATGCGAACACGAGCGTGATGGCGCTCAAGCGACCGACCCGGCGCCGCTCCAGCCATTCGACTGCCGGGCCGAGCGTGCCGACCAGCATCAACGCCGCGATCAGCACCATGATCACCGGCACCAGCTGGGTGAGCAGCGCCACGCCCATCCCGATGAGCATGATCGTAATGATCGTCGACGGCGCGATGCCGATCCGTAGCGTACGTGTGTATGTGCCTGGACGTTTGAACGCGGCGGTTGCCGCATTCGCGCCAGGTTTGCCAGGGACCTGGCTGCTCGGGATGGGCATGATGGGTGGACTGTTCGTTGTTTTGATTCGAGCGCACTGCGTGTACGCAGCGGTTCCGGATGTTTTTACGAATGCCGGCATGGCGCTCAAACCGCTCGACGATTTATGCATTCATGCGCCAGTGTAGTACCACGCGCACCGTTCATTATGCGCGGGGCCGGCAGGAAGGCGCGTTTTGTGCCGTACGCAATTACATCAAAATATTGCGCATCGCGTCCGATGCGGAAATGCGCATATTGCCGGCGCAAAAAAGCAGATTATCCTGGCTTCATGCGCCCGATCCAGCCGTTTATTTCACGGCCGCCGCGCGGATATCGGCATTGCCCTTATCCTTGACTGCCAGCGTATGGCTTGCTGCAATTGTTTTCCTGGACATCGCATCGGCTTCGGCTTTTTGCATGTCGGCATTTGCATTAACGGTCGTCTTGATCATTTTTTCGTCGGCAGCGGCAATCGTTTTGTCTGCTTTGGCAGCCGCGCCCACTTCGTTACCGGGCGCTGCCTGTGCCGCTTGCACCTCGGCCTTGGCCCGGGCCTTGTCGGCCTTTGCCTGCGCCTTGGCTTTCTTGGCAGCCGACCTCGTCGCTACCTTCGCCATTTTGGCGTCGGCCTTGGCATCGACCTTCGCTTCCGCGGCGTTGGCCTTGACGTCGGCCTTTTCGGCTTTTACCTGCGCCTTGATAGTGGCCGGCGTCGGGGAGGATTCGGCCGCAGGCGTTGCCGCCATTGCGGAAATGGCGAACAGACTAGAAATCATGGCAGCGATAAATTTATTCATTGAAAACCTTAAGGTGAAATGTCGAGAAAAAGATTGGAGCGGTCGGCGATCAAAGGACTTTACGTCCGCTGATAACTCGCAGCAGGACGACGACGATGGCGATGACGAGCAGAATGTGGATCAGTCCACCGGCGGTGACCGCAGTGACCATTCCGAGAAGCCAAAGAATAATGAGTACGACAGCGAGGGTATAGAGCACAGTTACTTTCTAATTGTAGGGTGAGGCGATTATTGACTGGCCGGCTTTGTCTTGCCGGTACAGATGCCGTGTCTTGCAGGACCGCTGCGCGGCGCTGGTTACATCGCTTAACTGGTCAGCCGCACGACACCATCGACGATCCTGACGTGGTCGCCGTCATGCCACTGCGGCTCGGCGGCCTGCGAGACGGCGCGGGTCGATCCATCGTTCATGCGCACGACCGTTTCGTAGCTGCGGGTCGCCTCGACCCGCTTTTCTATTTGATTGCCGGCGATCGCACCGCCGATGGCGCCGGCCACGGTCATCGCTTGCCGGCCATGGCCGCTGCCGACCTGATTTCCCAGCAGGCCGCCGACGATTGCGCCGCCAGCCGCGCCGATTCCGCTGCCGTCGGCGCGGGTGATCAGCTCACGTGTCGATTCGACGACGCCGCAGTTGCCGCATGCGACGGCCGGATGATGGACGGGTTGGACGCGTGACCTTTCGTAGGCGGCCGCCGTAGGGACCGCGTGATGCGGTGCCCGCACGGAAGCGTAGGCCGGCGCTTGCACCGGCATCGCGGACCCGATCGATGGCGGCAGGGCCGGATCCTGCGTACGGCCCATCGAACTCGGGATCCATCCCATGAGGGCGGCGGTGCCGGTCAGGCAAAAAATCACGGCGGCGGTGCCGGCGACGATCACCATTGGATGGGCACGGGTTTGGGGGGTAGCGGCGGTGGGCATGTTCATGTTGTTCTCTTATGTTTGTTGCGGTGACACCGTTATCCGCCCATCGGGAGCCGCGCTCGGTCGGTTACCGCACATAGCGAAAAATAAATTTCTTAAGAGACAGTGCACTGTATGTAAAAGGCAGCGCCGCGCAACAGGGTCGCTTCATCAGCGGAGATTGAAAGGCCACCGCACCGCGGCGATGCCGGTGAATGCGCAAGCCGTGCGCGCCCTTCCATGGAAGCGGGCTGCCAGACGGGTGAAGAGCCGCTCACGGCAGAATTGGGAGTTGGTACTGTCACGCCTGCTGGACGACGCGCTGGGCGAAGCGCCGGCACGCTTCGTCGAGACGCCGCGCCTGGACCACGCGCGTGCGCTGCTGCGGACGTCGATGGCGCTGAAGTCGGTGGCTGCCCAGACGGGTTACGCGACGGCGGACCCGTTGTCGAAGGTGTTCGCGCGGCGGTTCGGACTCGGTCCGGGCCTGTTCCGCACGATGCACACGGAGCAGGCGACATAAAAAAGCCCGCATCGCGCGGGCTTCGTGAGGCGGCGTGCGGGCTTACTGGGTGACAGGTGCGGCAGGTGCCGGCGCGGCTTCCGGTGCCGGGGTAGCTGGCGTGGCAGGAGCAGCCGGGGTCGCCGGGGCAGCCGAGGCGTCCGACGTGCCCGAGGTACCCGAGCTGCCCATGGC
>NZ_JBKYMO010000007.1:0-46141 GCF_047302915.1 Massilia sp. CT11-108
GCCGTGGCCTTCGTGTTCGCGGTCAAGCAGCCGCTGGCCGACCTGCTGCGGACGCACCACGCTGCCGCGCCCGCGGCGCTGCGGGCCGTCGACACGTGGGTGGACCAGATGGGCATGTATGCGCTCGACGCCTTCCAGCGCAGCCGCGAGCAGATCATCGCGCGCCAGCAACGGGAATTGCTGGAGCTGTCGACGCCGGTCATCAGCCTGTGGGAGGGCGTGCTGGCCCTGCCCCTGATCGGCACGCTCGACAGCGTCCGCGCGCAAGTCGTGATGGAAAGCCTGCTCGACCGGATCGCCGCGACCCACGTCCATACGGCCATCATCGACATCACGGGCGTCCCCACCGTGGACACGATGGTCGCGCAACACCTGATGAAGACCATCGCGGCGGCCCGCCTGATGGGCGCCGACTGCATCCTCAGCGGCATCCGGCCGCAGATCGCCCAGACCATCGTGCATCTCGGCGTGAACCTCGCCGGCGTCGTCACGAAAGCGACGCTGGCCGACGCGTTTCTCCACGCGACCGGGACGGCGGCCGACTGAAAAAGGCGGGCCGTGGTAGCATCGGCGCCCTGTTTCAGTGATCGATGGAGGACCCGGTGAGTTTCGTGTTTCGGCTGATATCCCAGGACGAGGATGCGGCGCCGTCCGTCGCCTTCCAGGACAGCATCAGTCCCGGCTACGTCCCGCTGTGGGAAGAGGTCGGCGTGTACGACGCCTTGTACAACAGCGACGGCCGCGAGGCCCGCGACATCTCGCGCGCGATCGCGTACGGCGTCGACCGTATCGCCGGCGACGAATCGCTGGGCCGCATGCTGCCGTCCTCGTGCCGCCAGGAGGAAGCGCTGCGCTTCCTGGAAAACGTGCACCGCGGCTGCACGATCCACGTGTCGGCGCGTGTCGAGACGCGCTGATTCCATGTCCCGGACCACCGTTACCCTGGGCGGCGAGCAGGTCGACCGCGCACGCATCGACGCGCTGCTGGCGGAAGACACGCTGCTCGTCCTCGAAGACTGCGACCTCGCCGGGGCGGACCTGTCGCGCCTGAACCTGCAGGATTGCGCATTCATCCGCTGTGCCGTATCCGAGACGTCGTTCTATGCCGCGAACCTGGCGCGCACGCGCTGGCAGCGCTGCCGCGGCGGCCATGCGGATTTCGAATCGGCCGACCTGGTCGATGCGAAGTTCGACGGCTGCGACTTGAACAACGCCGGATGGCGCCGCACCAAGCTGGCATCGGTCGCGTTCCGCAGCTGCAAGCTGACGGGCGCGCGCTTCGAGGAGGTGAGCCAGCTGGGTCTCTCGTTCGAAGACTGCCTGCTGGTCGGCGCCGACCTGCGCCGGATGTCGTTCCGCAAGGCGGTGCTGCGCGGGCTGGATTTCGCCGATGCCGATCTGTCGGGCTGCGATTTCCGCGAGGCCGTGTTCGAAGAAGGCTGCAGCCTGCGCGAGGCCCACATCAAGGACACGCGCTTCGATGCGGCCGATCTGCGCGAGGCGGATCTGGGTGGCCTGAAGCTGTCGAATGCGAAGCAGTTTGCGGGCGCGACGATCTCCACGCGGCAGGCGGCGGAGCTGGTGCGGGGGCTGGGATTACACGTGGCTTAGCGCGGAAGCATAAGCGGACGTTGTCGCGGATCCGGCACCCGTACCATCAACTCATTACAGGGCCTCAACCTTTCGCTCGCGTTTCCCGTAACTGACGGCGAAGCTTCACATTGTCTGCCACTGCGCACACGAACCCGACAGTCGCAAACACGGATAGGGCATCATTGCTGCCGAACTTCCAGAATGCCCATGAGGTCAGGGCCAGACCCAGCCCTGTAGCGAGCAATAATAGCGAGTCTTTCATTTGAAGTTCTCGTAGAGCTTGTGGTACTTTCGCCCCGCTACGCTTGCGTCGTAGATGCCCGGATTGCGATGGAGAAGCGGCAACAGCCAATCCCGTTTCAAATTCCAGCGGGACGCCTCGAACAGCACGTCGCTCAACGACGTGCCACCCGCCAGCGTTCGGCCCGTTGCTACTGCCAAGCTGCCTATTGCCGCCCCTATGTAGTACGCTGCCTGAACTGCGGCCACAGTGGCAAGGCGTTCCAGGTTCGTTCCTGCACCGATCATCTCCAGAACGGTTACTTTGGTCCCGTACTTGTCGATATAGGCGAGCATGCCGGATATGCTGGCCTGCGCGGTTGCAACCGATCCATAGAGATTTTCGGGCGCAGGTAAATTGAGCGCATCCATGTTCTCTTTGAAATATTTGTAGAAGTCCGACATTGGATGGCTCCCGGTTGTGCTGTGCGCTATGCAACGACCTTATTGGCCGACAAGTCCCAGCCTCCCGCAGTCGACCCACCGGCACCGCCAGAGATTTTTTGTTGCGTGTACTTCCAGGTCATCTTGGCGAATTTCAGTTGAAAGTGTTCCTGCATCCCGCCTGTCGCCGTCAGTCCCGGCTTGATGGAACCGATTAACACATGTTCGAGGTTCATCTCGAAATACTTGACCCGCTCGCCGTTACTGTCGGCCCGGAAGAACTCGAACTTTGCTTTTGGGATAGTTTTCCCCATGGCGCAGTGTTGCAGCAGGAGCGGTGTAGAAAGGTCGGCCAGCTTGGCGACTACGACATCATCGAAATCGGCACGAGCCGATGTATGGCCGCCGCTGGTCGAGGTCACGGGGCTCCGTGGTTGATCTACACCGAAGTGCACATTCAAGCACTCAATCCAGTCTTTGTGGGCTGAGTCCTGGGACTCACCCTTGATGCCTTCGATATGAAGATAAGCGTCCACTGCCATGATGCCTCCGTTGTCGATTGAGCAAGTGATGCATTCTGGCTTGGCCTCCTATCAGCAACGTTGGTGATCGTCAGTACATCAAAGGGGAAAGATCAACAGCGCTGGCATGTCGCAGCTACAGCGGTGTAATACGGCCGTACGGGATTTATGAGGCGAGATCGCGATGGCCCGGCGATCATAAATAAACGTGCACCGCGGTTGCACGATCCACGCGTCGGCGCGTGTCGAGACGCACTGATCTCATGTCCCGCACCACTGTTACCGCTGAGCGGCGCGGAGCTGTCGCGCCGATCTCCACGCGGCAGGCGGCGGCACTGGTGCGGGGGCTGGGGTTGAACGTGGCTTGGTTAGGATGACCGGTGCATCTTTCAGACTGTCATCGTCTTCGATGTAGCCTGATACCGCTGATAGTTTCCCACCACATCATCATACATTTCCACAGTTTTCTTCAAGTACGACGGATGATTGGCGTTGATGAAGATCCGTCCGCCTGCCTCGTGCACGCGTGGGCCGACGCGTCGGATTGCAGGATAAACGTGTTGTTTGATCGCTCGATAGGTCCCACCGCACACGACGATCCGGGGATCGATCAACTCGATCTGTTCGCGCAGGAAGATGGCATCGCGTGCGGCGGCGTGCTCCACAGCGTTGGTCGCTCTGGCACCTCCCATTGTCTTTTTTAAATTGATGAACGCGCATGCGAGTAGTGCAGTCTTCCTGTTCTTGTGCGCGTCCTCGAAGGTCGGAAAACTGGCCTCCGCGGCGTGGACGAGTCCATGTGCCCAACGCCCGACATTGTGGAAGGTCGGGCGATCCCATAGCTTGCTGGATGGATGTGTCGTGCACGCTTTATGAATCAGCGCTGCGATGTTGCCGCGGTAGCCGTTGGTTTCTCGGAGTACGAAAAGAATCTGCGTGCCGGCCTGGAGCCACCGGGCCGGATCGACGATACCGTCCTCGACGAAGTGGTCCTGAAAATCCGGACTGCTGGCGCGCCATCTCGAAAAAAGATCCCTTGCTGCGGAGGGATAGTCTCTGGTCATGGAAAGGGGCGGCCGTTCAGTGCACGAATCCGATCGAGCCGCACGGTCGGGCCGCCACGCAGCCGCAGGTATTCGACGCCGGTGTCGGCGTAGACATCCTCGATCACGCCCGCCAGGTTGTCGAGCGTGCCATCGGGACGTTCCACGTCCAGCGTGCACGGGCGGCGCAAGGTGGCCAGCGCCAGCAGTTCGTCATGGCGCTCGCAATTGATCGGGATGTAGGGCTGGTCCATGCCTTATTCTAGCGCGTTGCCAGCCCGGTGATGACGTGCTGCAGCGGCGTGGCCCCCGCCCATTCGACGGCGTCGGGATCGCTCCTGATGTCGATATGCGGGCCATTGAGGCCCCGCGTCATTTCCGTGAAACCGGCGAGTGCTGCCGGCGAAAAGCCCGCATCGGCCAGCGCGTCGGGCCACTGAGCGTCCGGCAGGACCACCACGTCGACCGGCTTCCCGAGCGTGGCCGCAACGCTGGCGGCGACGTCGATCGGGGCGTAGTCCGCGGGCCCCGCGAGCGTGACGATGCGGTGGCCCGGCCATGCTTCCTGCAGCAAGGCGGCCGCGGCGTTGCCGACGTCCGCGGTGGCCACCATCGGGATGGCGCGCTGCGGCGGTGCCAGGAACGTCGGCAGGGTGCCGCTGCGCACGGCCTGGCCGACCATGGGCATCCAGTTTTCCATGAAATAGGCCGCGCGCAGGAAGGCGGCCGGCACGCCGGATTCGCCCAGGCGCTGCTCGAACATCCGGTTCATGCCGATCCAGCCCGTGCCGTTCTCGCGGTCGGCGCCCACCGAGGACAGGGCCACGAGCCTGGGCACGCGCGCCGCCGCCGCCGCGCGCGCCGTGGTGGCGGCAATCAGGTCGGCGTGCTCGAACAGGTCGTCGCGGCCGTATTGTTGAGGACTGACGACGTAGGCGCCGCGGACGCCACTGAGCGCCCTGGTCAGCGAGACCAGATCCGTCAGGTCGGCGATCGCGACCTCCGCACCGCGTTCAGCCCAGTGGCGACCCTGGGCCGGGTCGCGCACGATGACGCGGACAAACTGGCCGGCGCGCAACAGCGCATCGGCCGCGGCGGCACCGGTGCGGCCGGTCACGCCGGACACGGCGTAAGGAAGAGAGGGGGCTGCAGTCATGGAAATCTCCTGTGAAGTTGAACCGGAAGCGTGCATGATTGCGGGACATGCATCAATGACATGAAAGGCATAGTGAAAATGCGCCAAGTGGATTTGTCCGGGGCCGACCTCAACCTGTTGAAACTGTTCGAAGCACTCGTCCGGGAGCGCAGCGTCACCCGGGCGGGCCTCCGGCTGGGCCTGAGTCAACCGGCCGCCAGCCGCGCACTGGGACGACTGCGTACGATGCTGGGCGATCGCCTCGTCGTCCGCGGCACGTCCGGTCTCGAATTGACGCCGCGCGGCGAGGCCTTGGCAGGCCGGGTGACCCGGTTGCTGGACGACGCCCGGGGCATCGTCGCGCCTGCCGTCTTCGATCCGGCCGCCGCAACGGGGCGGATCACGATTGCCGCGCACGATCACCTGAGCCTGGTGATCCTGGGTGAATTGATCGCCCGTTTTGAACGACAGGCGCCCGGATTAAGTCTGCACATCGCACAACCTGCCGGGGACAATATGCGGCTCGTCGAGCAGGGGATGGCGGATCTGGCCATGGGTACGTTCGACAGCCTGCCGGGTAGTCTTTATCGACGCGGGCTGTACACCGACCGCTTCGTATGCGTAGTGCGGTCCGGCCACCCCGGCGTGACGCGGGGACTCGGCCTGGAACAGTATGTGGCGCTGCGCCACGTGACCGTGACCATTTCCGGGCTGGGTGAAAGTGCGGTCGACGCCGCGCTCTCCGCACTGGGCCTCACGCGCCGCGTCGCGCTGCGCGTCCCCCATTTCATCGCCGCTGCGCTGCTGGTGGCGGACAGCGACATGATCCTCACGCTGCCGGGCCGCCTCGCGCGCCGGCTGGCGGACAAGCTCCCGATTGCGCTCCTGGATGTGCCGCTGGAGGTCGCCCCTTTCTCGCCGGCCATGATCTGGCATGAGCGCTGCCACGGCGACCCCGCCCATGTTTGGGTCAGGCAACAACTTGCGGACATCGTGGCGGCGTTCGTGTAGTAATATTACACTTCCATCATCCAGCCGGATCGCTGCGTCGTCCGGCTATTCGGGAGTGTAAAGATGCGTCTCCGTCTGCTCGCGCTTGCCGCGATGTTTACAAGCTACATGGCGGCGCCGGCCGTCTGGGCGCAAACCGTCGTGGCCACGGCCAGCTCGCCGGGCGGCGTGCTGACGGTCGACGTCCAGCTCGACAACATGGGCAAGCTGGCCTACGACATCAAGCGCAAGGGCAAGGAGATCATCGCCCCGTCGCATCTCGGCTTCAACCTCGCCAATGCGCCCAAGATGGACGACGGTTTCACGGTGAAGGACAAGCGCGTCAGCGAGCATGACGACACATGGGAACAGCCGTGGGGCGAGCGCCGCTACGTGCGCAACCATTACCGCGAGCTGCGCGTCGACGTCGAGCAGACGAACCGCTCGAACCGCCGGCTCGCCATCGTCTTCCGCATCTACGACGACGGCATCGGTTTCCGCTACGAATTCCCCGACCAGCCGCAGCTGCGCGACGTCGCCATCACGGACGAGCTGACGGAATTCGTCGTCGCCCGGCCCGCGACGGCGTGGTGGATCCCGGCGGGCGAGTTGTCGGGCCTCGAGCAGATCGTCGAGAAGGCGCCCTTGACCGAGATCGGTACGGCCAACACGCCGCTGACGCTGCGCCTGGACGACGGCACGCACATCGCCCTCCACGAAGCGGCGCTGGTCGACTACGCGACGATGTGGGTGCGCAAGGTCGCGGGCCAGAAGCTGCGCGCGCAGCTGGCGCCGTCCACGACCGGGGCGGCCGTCGTGCGCCATGGCGCGTTCACGACGCCGTGGCGCACCCTGCGCATCGCGGACGATGCGCCTGGCCTGTACATGTCGGACCTCGAGCTGAACCTGAACGAGCCGAACAAGCTGGGCGACGTGTCGTGGGTCCACCCGTCGAAATTCGTCGGCGTGTGGTGGGAAATGCACCTGAACAAAGGAACGTGGAACGCGGGGCCGAAGCATGCCGCGAACACGGCCAACGTCAAGCGCTACATCGACTTCGCGGCCGCGAACGGCTTCCGCGGCGTGCTGGTGGAGGGCTGGAACCGCGGCTGGGAAAGCGACTGGGGCCACGGCGGCGCGGACTTCAGTTTTACGCAGCCTTACCCCGACTTCGACCTGCCCGCGCTCGCCGCGTACGCGAAGCAGAAGGGCGTGCGCCTGATCGGCCACCACGAGACGGGCGGCAACGTCGCGGCCTACGAAAAGCAGATGGATGCGGCCTATAAACTGTATGCGAAGCTGGGCGTGGACAGCGTCAAGTCGGGCTATGTGCACGAAGCGGGCACGATGCAGTTCCCCGGCCCGGACGGCAAGGTCCACTACGGGAACTACGATTCGCAGGAAGGCGTGCGGCATTTCGTGAAGGCCGTGACGGAGGCGGCGCGCTACCGCATCGCCATCGACACGCACGAACCCGTGAAGGACACGGGCCTGCGCCGCACCTACCCGAACTGGCTCGCGCGCGAGGGCGCACGGGGCGTCGAGTACAACGCGTGGGGCGAGCCGCCGAACGCCGCCGACCATGAAGCGAAGCTCGTGTTCACGCGCATGCTGAGCGGCCCGATGGATTACACGCCCGGCGTGCCCAGCCTCGTCGGCGCGGGCGGCAAGACGTTCAATTCGACGCAGGCCAAGCAGCTCGCCAACTACGTCGTGATCTATTCGCCGCTCGCGATGGCGGCCGACCTGCCGGAGAACTACGCGAAGTATCCGGCCGCCTTCAAGTTCATCCGCGACGTGCCGACCGACTGGGCCGACACGCGCGTGCTGAACGGCGCCGTCGGCGAGTACGCGACCATCGCGCGCAAGGACCGCCGTTCGGACGCCTGGTACGTGGGCGCCGTCACGGACGGCATGGCGCGCACGGTGGCCGTGCCGCTGGCCTTCCTCGACCCGGGCAGGCGGTACGTGGCCGAGATCTACCGCGACGGCGAGCAGGCCGATTACCGCAACGAGCACCGGTTCGATCTCGTGACGGAGACGAGGACCGTGACGGCGAAGGACGTACTCGACGTGCGGCTGGCGCCGGGCGGCGGGCTGGCGGTGCGGATCGTGCCGAAGCAGTGATTTTTCGATAGCCTGCGAGGGCGCCGTTCGTGGGATGATCGCGTCCATGAACAAACGCTTACTCGCATTCTTCGGCGGCATCCTGCTCGCCGCCTCGGCGGCCCACGCCGCGCCCGTAGTGCAGCAGGAACCGCTGGAACTCGGCAAGGCCGCCGCCACGCGCTTCACGGTGCAGCGCGACGGCGCGCCCGCCATCCGCTACGTCATCTCGCAACCCGCGCACAAGGCGCCGCTCGTGCTGTTCGTGCAGGGTTCCGGCTGCACGCCGCCGTTCGTCGGCCTGGGCACGCCGAACCGTTACTCGACCGTCTTCAATTTCGTGCCGCTGGCGCAGCGGGGCGACTACGCCGTGATGGTGGTCGACAAGCCGTACCAGCCGGAGGCCCCGCCCCAAGCGCCGCCGGGCGTGGCGACGGGATGTCCGGCCGCGTTCAACGCCAACTTTTCCTACGACAGCTGGCTGGACACGCTGCGCGGCGCGCTGCGCCATGCGCTGGCCTTGCCGTGGGTCGACGGCAGCCGCGTGCTGGTGTTCGGCGTGTCGGAAGGCGCCGTGATGGCAGCGGGCCTCGCGCGCGCGTTGCCCGAGGTGACGCACGTGGCGCTGATCGGCGGCACCGGCACGAGCCAGTTGTTCGACTTCGCCGCCAACGCCTATCGTGCGGGGACGAACGACGACGACACGCTCGCGCGCCTGCGCGACATCGACGCGACCGTCGACGCCATCAACGCGGACCCGCGCAGCAGCGTGAAATTCGCGTGGGGGCACACCTATCTGCGCTGGAGTTCCTTCTTCGCGCAGGCGCCCGGCGAGAACCTGGTCCAGTCGAAGGCGCGGGTCTGGCTGGCCAGCGGCATGCGCGACGACAGCGTACCGGTCCTGTCGACCGAGGTCGCGTACGCGCGCCTGCGCGCGCTCGGGCGCGACGTCACGTTCCGGCGCCTGCCGCGCGCGGGCCACAACCTGATGGCGGAAGGGGGCTCGATGGCGGACGTGCAGAAGGAGTACGACGCCATCATGGCCTGGTTCGACCGCCGCTGAGCGTTGGCGCTTACGGCTGCAGCGCCTTCTCGATATCGCCCGCGATCTCTTCCGGCTTGGTCTGCGGCGCGTAGCGATGCAGCACGGTGCCGTCGCGGCCGACGAGGAACTTGGTGAAGTTCCACTTGATGCCCTCGGTGCCCAGCACGCCCGGTGCCGCGTTCTTCAGGTATTTCCACAGCGGGTGCGCCGCATCGCCGTTGACGTCGACCTTGGCGAACAGCGGGAACGACACGCCGTAGTTCTTTTCGCAGAACGCGCCGATCTCCGATTCCGTGCCCGGCTCCTGGCTGCCGAACTGGTTGCAGGGGAAGCCCAGCACTTCCAGGCCGCGCGCGTGCAGTTCGCGGT
This sequence comes from Massilia sp. CT11-108, assembly GCF_047302915.1. NCBI lineage: Bacteria > Pseudomonadati > Pseudomonadota > Betaproteobacteria > Burkholderiales > Oxalobacteraceae > Massilia > Massilia sp. CT11-108. Next base: position 9,466 of record NZ_JBKYMO010000007.1, read on the forward strand.
ACAGGGTCTCGAGGCCCTGGTATTGCGGCGTGAAGCCGCATTTGCTGGCGGTGTTGACGATGAGGAGGACCTTGCCGCGGTACTGGGCCAGGTCGACCGGCTTGCCGTCGAGGGAGGTGGCCTGGAAGTCGAACACGTTCATCGTGGGCTCCTGTATGCTTGGGTTGATTCGAAGGCAACAGTGTAAGGCAAAGGAGACATCGATGCAGTCCACCGTGAACATTCCCCTGGCCGCCGGCGCGCTGCTCAGCGCCGTCGCCGCGTTGCTCCACCTGGGCATCATCGCGGGCGGTCCGGCGTGGTACCGCTTCTTCGGCGCGGGCGAGCGGTTCGCGCGGGCGGCCGCGCAAGGGCGCCGGTATCCGACCCTCGTCACGCTGGGGATCGCCGCCGTGCTGTTCACGTGGTCCGCGTATGCGCTGGCGGGGGCGGGCATCATTGGCGGGCTGCCGTTCCTGAAGGCGGCGCTGGTCGCCATCACGGCCGTCTATCTCGTGCGCGGGGCGGCGTTCGCGCCGCTCGTTCTCGCCAGGGGCGGCGCGATCACGCCGTTCGTCGTGTGGAGTTCGGTGATCTGCTTCGGCTACGGGGTGGTGCACCTCGTCGGTCTCGTGCAGCGCTGGGCGGCGCTGTAGCCGAAGCGGATCAGATGAGACCGAGCGTCTCGGTGCCCGCGGAGAAATCGCGGTTCTTCGCGTGCTTGCTATTGAGCTTGATGTTCAGGCGCAGGTCGTTCACGGAGTCCGCGTTGCGCAGCGCATCCTCGTAGGTGATCTTGTCCGCCTCGTACAGGTCGAACAGGGCCTGGTCAAAGGTCTGCATGCCCAGCTCGCGCGACTTCTTCATGATCTCCTTGATCTCGTGGACCTCGCCCTTGAAGATCAGGTCCGAGATCAGCGGCGAATTCAGCATGATCTCCATCGCGACCACGCGGCCCTTCGCTTCCTTCTTCGGAATGAGGCGCTGCGAGATCAGGCCCTTCATGTTCAGCGACAGGTCCATCAGCAGCTGCTGGCGGCGCTCTTCGGGGAAGAAGTTGATGATACGGTCCAGCGCCTGGTTGGAGCTGTTCGCGTGCAGGGTGGCGAGGCACAGGTGGCCCGTTTCGGCGAACGCGATCGCGTGTTCCATCGTCTCGCGGTCGCGGATTTCTCCGATCTGGATCACGTCCGGCGCCTGGCGCAGGGAGTTCTTCAGCGCTGCCTCGAAGCTGTCCGTGTCGACGCCGACCTCGCGCTGCGTGATCACGCAGTTCTTGTGCGGATGGACGAATTCGACGGGATCCTCGATCGTGATGATGTGGCCGTAGCTGTTTTCGTTGCGGTAGCCGACCATCGTCGCCAGCGTCGTCGACTTGCCGGAACCCGTGGCGCCCACCATGATCACGAGGCCGCGCTTGGTCATGATCACGTCCTTCAGCACCTCCGGCAGGTCGAGGTCCTCGAACTTCGGGATCGTCGTCGTGATCACGCGCAGCACCATGCCCACGGCGCCCATCTGCATGAAGGCGGAGACACGGAAACGTCCCAGGTCGCCGGGGCTGATGGCGAAGTTGGCTTCCTTCGAGAGCTCGAAGCCGGCGGCCTGCTTGTCGTTCATGATGGCGCGCGCCAGGTCGGCCGTGTGCGAGGCCGTGAGGGCCTGGCTGGACACGGGCGTCATGCGGCCGTCGATCTTCATCGCGGGCGGGAACCCGGACGTGATGAACAGGTCGGAACCGCCCTTGCTGACCATCAGGCGCAGCAGGTCGAACATGAATTTGGAGGCCTGGTCGCGTTCCATGCGCTGTCCTTAACCTGGGAAGTTTTCGGGGATCTTGGCGGCGGCGCGCGCGGCCGCGGACGAGATCACGTTGCGGCGCACGAGGTCCGTCAGGTTCTGGTCCAGCGTCTGCATGCCGACGTTGGAGCCGGTCTGGATCGCGGAATACATCTGCGCGATCTTCGCTTCGCGGATCAGGTTGCGGATGGCCGGCGTGCCGATCATGATCTCGTGCGCGGCCACGCGGCCGGCGCCGTCCTTCGTTTTCAGCAGGGTCTGCGAGATCACGGCCTGCAGCGATTCCGACAGCATCGCGCGCACCATCTCCTTTTCCTCCGCCGGGAACACGTCGACGATACGGTCAATGGTCTTCGCGGCCGACGACGTGTGCAGGGTGCCGAACACGAGGTGGCCCGTCTCGGCGGCGGACAGTGCGAGGCGGATCGTCTCCAGGTCGCGCAGCTCGCCGACGAGGATCGCGTCCGGGTCTTCGCGCAGCGCCGAGCGCAGCGCATTGTTGAACGACAGCGTGTGCGGACCGACTTCGCGCTGGTTGATCAGGCACTTCTTCGAGTCGTGCACGAACTCGATCGGGTCCTCGATGGTGAGGATGTGACCGTACTCGTTCTCGTTCAGGTGGTTGACCATCGCGGCGAGGGTCGTCGACTTGCCGGAGCCCGTCGGACCCGTCACGAGCACGAGGCCGCGCGGCTTCAATGCGAGGTCGGCGAAGATCTTCGGCGCGTTCAGTTCTTCCAGCGACAGGATCTTGGACGGAATCGTCCGCAGCACGGCGGACGCACCCCGTTCCTGGTTGTACGCGTTGACGCGGAAGCGCGCGAGGCCGGGAATCGCGAACGAGAAGTCGCATTCCAGCATCTCTTCGTACTGCTTGCGCTGGCCGTCGTTCATGATGTCATAGATCATGCCGTGCACGTCCTTGTGCTCCAGCGGCGGCAGGTTGATGCGGCGTACGTCGCCATGCACGCGGATCATCGGCGGCAGGCCGGCCGACAGGTGCAGGTCGGAGGCTTTGTTCTTGACCGAGAAAGCGAGCAGTTCGGAGATGTCCATTTATAATCCTGTGGTGGGGCCTCGCAAACCTACTGCGCGTCGGATTTTCGTCCTGCGATGCTCGCCGTACCGTAAGTACGGCTGCGCTTCTCGAACGAAACTCCTTCCGCTCGCTACGGTTTTCGAGGCCCCTTTGCGACACGTATGTCTGAAAATATTTCCTACAGAAAACCATTATGTCCACAATCGCAGCCAACTTGCAAGCTGTCGAAGCGACAATCCAGGCCGCTTGCGAGGCCGCGAACCGGCCCCGTTCGACGGTCCAGTTGCTGGCCGTTTCGAAGACGTTTCCGGCGGAAGCCGTGCTGGAAGCGATCGAAGCGGGCCAGCGCGCGTTCGGCGAAAACTATGTGCAGGAAGGCGTCGACAAGATCGCCGCTGTGGCAAAAGCGCGACCCGGCCTGATGCTGGAATGGCATTTCATCGGCCCGATCCAGAGCAACAAGACGCGGCCCATCGCGACCAGCTTCCAGTGGGTGCACACGGTCGAACGTTTAAAGATCGCGCAGCGGCTGTCGGAACAGCGCCCGGCCGAACTGGGCCCGCTGGACATCTGCCTGCAAGTGAACATCAGCGGCGAGGCCACCAAAAGTGGCGTCAAGCCGGAGGAGTTGCTGGACCTGGCGAAGGCCGTCGTCCAGCTGCCGAACCTGCGCCTGCGCGGGCTGATGGCGATCCCGGAACCGCAGGCCGACCCGGCCCTGCAACGCGCCCCGTTCGCACGCCTGCGCGCGCTCGCGCAAGACATCGTCAAAGCCGGTATCCACCTCGACACGCTGTCGATGGGCATGTCCGGCGACCTGCAATCGGCCGTGCTGGAAGGCGCGACCATCGTACGCATCGGCAGCGCGATTTTCGGCGCGCGCCATTATGAGTGAATGAAAAAGCGCGCATCACGCGCGCCTAACCCCGGGACTCTCATGAAAATCAGTTTCATCGGCGGCGGCAACATGGCCACCGCCCTCATCGCCGGCCTGGCCGGCAAGGTCGCGCAGGCGGCGGACATCCACGTCGTCGACCCGAACGCGGACGCGCTCGAGCGCCTGCGCACGCAATACGGCGTGACGACGTCGCCGGACATCGGCGCGGCCGTCGCCGCCAGCGACGTCATCGTGCTCGCGGTGAAGCCGCAGCAGATGCGCGACGTGACCGTGCACTTGCAGTCGCAGCTCGCGAACAAGCCGCTGCTGCTGTCGATCGCGGCGGGCATCCGCGGCGCCGATCTGTCGCGCTGGCTCGGCGGCTACGGCGCCATCGTGCGCACGATGCCGAATACGCCCGCACTGATCGGGCAGGGCATCACGGGCATGGTGGCGATGGCCGGCGTCGGCGCCGCGCAAAAGGACGCCGCCGACAGCATCATGCGCGCCGTCGGCCAGACCGTCTGGCTCGATGAAGAAGGCCTGATCGATCCGGTGACGGCGGTGTCGGGCAGCGGCCCCGCCTACGTGTTCTACTTCCTCGAAGCGATGCAGCAGGCGGCTGCGGAAATGGGGCTGTCGGTGGAGCAGGGCAAGGCGCTCGCGCTGGCCACGTTCACGGGCGCGGCCCAGCTGGCGGCGCAGTCGGACGAACCCGTCGACGTGCTGCGCCAGCGCGTGACCTCGAAGGGCGGCACCACGCATGCGGCCATCACGAGCATGGAGGCGGCCGGCGTCAAGCAGGCCATCGTCGAGGCCATGAAGGCGGCGGCGGCGCGCGGGCGGGAGCTCGGCGCGGAACTGGGCAAGGACGCCTGACAACCGACGATGATGCGTGCGATCCCGCGCCCGTCGCTCGTCCTGATGCTTGCCGCGAGCCTGATGGCGGGCGCGCCGGTGCCGTGCATGGCCCAGTCGCGCCCGCACCGCGGCGGCAATGGGCCGCATACGGTGTCGTCGATGCTCGGGCAGCCCCAGTACTGCGACGTTGCGCCGGCGAACTAGCGGTTTTGCCAGACCCACTTCAAGCCGCGCATATAGCCTTCGGCCTTGCTGGTGCCGTGGCCCATTCCCTCGATCGTCACACTCTGCAGTTGCAAGCCCTGGTACTGGTGCGATGCCAGCTGCTTTTCGAATTGCTCGATCGCGCCGCGATACTGGGCCTGTTCGATCGAGCCGACGGAAATGAACATGCGCGCCTTCAGGGGCCGGTTCTGCCTGGCCAGCGCTTCCTCGAGTTTGAACACGGCACCGCCGTCCCAGACGACCGTGGGACTCAGCGCGATATATCCCGTGAAAAAGTCCGGCGTCTTCATGGCGGCGCCCAGCGTGAACAGGCCGCCCAGCGAGGCGCCGGCCAGTGTGCGGTTGTCCTTGTCGCCGTGGTACTTCGATCCGATCAGCGGCGCGACTTCCTTTTCCAGGAAATTCAGGAATTGATCGCCTTTGCCCGAGCCGGGCGCCATCCACATCGACGTATAGGTGTAATCGCGCACGCGGGCGCTGCCGTAGTCCGTGCCGTCCGGGTACGACAGGCCGACCATGATGAACTCCGGCGCCATCTTGTCGTACACCAGGTTGCCGTAGGCGCCGGCGAGCAGCGGCGTGTCCCAGTAGCCGTCCGTGAAATACAGGACCGGATATTTCTTGTTCGGATTGCTCCAGTAGCTGTCAGGGTAGACGATGATCAGTTCGTGGGTCTGGCCGGTATAGGCCGACTTCACGGACACGATGTCCGAATTACCGAACACGAATTTCTTCGACGTTGGCTCGGCGAGTGCGGCGGACGCCAGGCCAACGGACAGCAGCAGGACGAGCAGCGTTTTTTTCACGGACGCCCTTCGAGTTGCGGTGGTTGTGCCGGCCGCTTGCCCAGCAGCGCCCAGAGCGAATAGACGCCGATCGCGGTACCGAACGGGAAGTTGAGCAGCCCGAGCACGCTGAATATGATCGTGAACACCCGTCCCGTCGGCGATCCTTTCAGCAGCGCGATCCCGGCGATGGCTTCCGCCGCCAGCAGCAGCGCGAAGAATCCCGCCACTACCGCGCCGAAGCCGAAGAAGAAGTTCGCCACGGCGCCGTCGCTGCCGGCCGAGTCGGCGATGAAGTGGCCGATCCAGTTGGTGCCGAGTGCGAAGATCAGCATCATGCCGGCGCCCAGCACGCCGATGACGATGTGAAGCGCGGCGGTAATGCGGGTGTGAATGTCCATGGCGTGCCCATTGATAAAGGCGCTTAGTGTATTTCGTTTTCACCCCGCATAAATACGCACAAAGTCACCTCAGGGCGTTGGCGCCTTCAGCCGGAACGCGACATCCCGGTCGCGGTCGACTTCGAGCCGGCCATCCTTGAACACCAGTTCCGCCACCTGGATGACCGTGCGCTGGTGCCAGCGCGCATCCGTCGCCGCTTCCGGTTCGTTTTCCTGATGGACGAAGTAGTAGATGAACGCGCGGTCGCCATCGACGACGACGTCCGCATGCTGCCCCTTGGCCCGGTCGGTGGCCTTGTGGCCCGGCTCGCCGAGGATGTAGCCTTTCTGTTCCGTCCAGGTACGCGCATCGTCGGACCGCAGCACCATCAGGCCCTTCCACACGTCGACGACCATCCAGTAATACCCCTTGAAGCGGAACACCTTCGGTCCCTCGCCCGTGGTCGGATTGACCGGCTCGTCGCTCACCTTCTTCCACGTACGCAGGTCCTGGCTGTCGGCGGCCAGGATCTTGCTGCCGGCGCGCTCGTCCTTGTACCACATCCGATAACCCTGTCCGAGCTTGATGACCGTCGGGTCGATCATGCGGCCGGTGTCCAGCTTCACGGTGCCTTCGCACTGCCATTTGGACAGGTCGGTGCTGGTCAGGTGCTCGATGCGGCCTTCCGCGCCGGGGCCGCCCCACCGGTGGAAGATACCCGGCACGATCGTGAGCCACATGTGGTACGTGCCATTTTCATAGTAGATCTCGGGCGCCCAGAGCGTCACGTCCGTACACGCCTTGGGAAACTCGGCCGTGCCCTGGTAGCGCCAGTGCACGCCGTCGTCGGAAGCGGCGATGCCGATGGGCGTGCCGTGCACCCATGCGACGTCCTGCGGGTCGGGCAGCTTCATCGTCGCCCGGCGATTGGTATAAAACATTTTCCACAGCTTGGCGGCGCGGTCGTAGACGATGGACACATCCGCCGCGCCGTCGTACACGGGGTCGCGGAACACCGGTTTCGGTGCGACGTCGGCGGCGCTGGCCGCCAGCGGCAGCACAAGGGCCAGGGTGGCGAGGAACGATTTCATGGGGTCTCCGGTGGACTCAGAACTTGATCGATAGCGGTTTGCCGGCATACGTGACCGACTTCGTCGCGCCCGCCGGTTCGATGGCGGTCGCGTTGTCCCGGCCGACGACGACGACATTCAGCTTGCGCGTCCCGACCAGGCCCTTGAACGTGCCCTTGCGGGCGCCGATGGTCAGGGTGCGCGCGGCGTCGTTCCACGCCAGGTCGTAGGTGGCGTACTTGCCCTTTTCGTAGTCGTACGTTTCGTTGTCGTCTTCATAGACCGTGAACTTGCCGTCGGCGCCCGGATAGACGCGGATCTCGTAGGGTGCATCCGGCCGCTCGGTCGCGTACTGGACGACGGGACCCATCGGCACGATCGCACCGGCGCGCACGTACAGCGGGAAGACGTCGAGCGGCACGTCCTTGGCGACCGTGGTGCCGCCTTTGAAGCGCTCGTGCGTCCAGAAGTCGTACCAGTCGGTGCCCGCGGGCAGGTAGGTCTGCATCGTCGTATCCGGCTTGCCCGACGGTTGCGCCTGCGCGGCCAGCTGCGACGGCGTGCGCCATGCCAGGCGCAGGCTGCGCTCCGACGTGGCGTTGTAATACTCGAGGGTGATGGGGAGGCTCTGGCCCTTTTTCAGGACGACCTTGGTGCCGGCGTAGCGTTTGCCGCCGTTTTTCCAGTCCTCGACGGCGAGCTTGCCGTCGACGTACAGGCGGTAGCCGTCGTCGCCTTCCGCACCCAGCTCGTATTCGCCGTCTTCCGGCGCCACGACGGCGCCCGTCCAGCGCGCGGAGAAGTTGTCGAGGCTCGCCAGGCCGGCCGGCATGTCGGCCAGCGGCGGGCCGGGCCACTGGAAGTCGATGGTGGCATCGACGGTCTTGCCGTGCGGCGTCTCGAAATTGGTGCCCGCGAAGTATTGGCCGGCCAGTCCGGGCTTGCCGTCGGGCGTGCGCAGGGCGGTCGCCGGGATGGTGGCGGGCGGCGGCGGCTGGAAGCGGTACATCTGGCGCGTGACCGGATGGACGAGGAGGGACGGGCCGAACTGGAAGGCGTCGTTGATGTCGCGCACGCGCGGGTCGTCCGGGAAATCCATCGGCAGCGCGCGCATCAGCGTGTAGCCGTCACGCGTGACTTTGCCGGCCAGGCTGTACGTGTAGGGCAGCAGGCGGTAGCGCAGGCGCACGGCATCGTACAGCGCCTTGTACATCTCGGGATCCGACTGCTTGAAGAGGTAAGGCTCGCGCTCGATGTCGGTGCCGTGGATGCGCATCAGCGGATTGAAGGCGGCGTATTGCAGCCAGCGGGCGTACAGTTCGCGGTACGACGCATTCTTTTCGCCGCCCGGGAATCCACCGCCGATGAAGAAACCGGCGGTATCCTGCGTCCAGTACGGGTTGCCCGTGATGGTGACGTTGACGCCGCCGTTGATCTGCTCGAGCAGGGTTTTCCAGCTCGCCCGCGTGTCGCCGGACCACGAGGCCGCCGCCGTCCGTTGCGCGCCGGCCCAGGCCGAGCGCGTCAGCGTGAACACGCGCTTGTTGCTGGTGGCTCGTTGTCCCTCGTACGTGCCGAGCGTCGTCATCAGCGAGTATGGATTGAGGTAGCGGGCGAAGTCGCCCATCGCGTTGTTGCCGAGTCCCTTGATGTCGCGCTCGTTGTCGGCGGCGTTGTGCGCGGCCGTGCCGACTTCGACCTCGGTGCCGTCCATCCACAGCGCGTCCACGCCCACGTCGAGCAGGCCCTGCTTGACATGCTTGAAGTAGATCTTCCGGCCTTCGGGGCTGTACGCGTCGTAGATGCGCGCCTTTTTCGAAATCCAGTGCAGCGGCTCGAAGCGCAGCTTGTGTTCGTCGAGCTCGTGCGCCAGCGCGGTGTCGTTGCCGATCGACGGCCAGATCGACACCATCAGCTTCAGGTGCATGTCGTGGATGGCCTTCGTCATGCCTTTCGGATCGGGGAAGCGCTCGCGGTTCCACGTCATGCCGCTCCAGGTGCCGTCCTTGTCGCTGCCCCAGTACTGCCAGTCCTGCACGATGTAGTCGAGCGGGAACTGCTCCTTGCGGAAGGTGCGTGCCACCTCGACGAGGCGGTCCTGCGTCTGGTAGCGCTCCTTGCTCATGAACAGGCCGAACGCCTGCTTCGGCACCATCGGCGCCGCGCCGGTGAGGTCGCGGTAGCCGGCCACGACGTCGTCCAGCGTGGCGCCGGCCATGAAGTAATAATCGACGCCGCCCGGCGCGCTCTCCGCCCACAGCGACGCGCCGTCGGCGTTATCCGTGAAGCGCATCTTCGAATACGTGTCCCACAGGATGCCGTAGCGTTCCGTCGACACCATGACGGGGATGATGATGCCGATGTTCGTCTGCACCAGCAGCAGGTCCTTGTTGCGGCGGTTGATGTCGCCTTCGCCCACGAAGCCGAACCCGTAGATGCCCTCGCCGGGCTTCAGGGTGAACGTGTTGCGCGCTTCATAGGTCGGCGCGCCGGCCAGCTCGATTTTCTTCAGCGTCTGCGGCGCGCTGCGCTTTTCCTGCGTATAGACCTTGCCCTGCGCATCCTGGAACGTGATGGCGCCGGTCGACTTGTCGATCACGATGCGCAGCCGTTTGCTTTCCAGCGTGAGAGAGTCGGCGCCGTCGCGCGTGGTGAAGGCGACGGCCGCGGGCGGGTGCGTCACGACGATGCTCGGATGGCGCCAGTAGTTTTCGCCGAGCGTCGTGTTCACGCGCACCGTCGCCGGGCCGTAGAAGATCACGTTCTTGGTCACGCCGCCGACGCGGACTTGCACGCCGTGCGCGATGGGCGCATATGAAAAGGCCGACGTCGCGGCGGCGACCGGCAGCAGATGGCCGTTGGCGTCGAGGCCGGCGAGCGGCGCCGCGTGCGCGCTCGCGGCGAGAGTTGCGAGCAGCGTGAGCGTCGGCAGCGCGGTATGTGTTTTCATGACGTTCCTGGTCGATGGATGGCTGGGATCAACGCGGGACGTTAGCAGAATAATTTGTTCGGGAATAATACTAATTTTTACGATATCGATAATGAAAACAGTATCGCAAAGGTCGCGTATGTACCCCGACGCGCTGAGATAGCGCTATCATCGTGTGATCACAATCAAGGAGACCTCATGAAGACACTGTTGGCAGCATGCGCCGTCGCGCTCGGCGTCGTCGTCCCCGCCTCGGCACAGCAGCCCGCCGCCCCGGCGGCCGAACGCCACTTCGTGCTGGAGAACACGCAGATCATCCCCGTGCAGTCGGAGTCCACAGGCAGGGCGCACGAGCTGGTCGTCGTGCTGCCGTCCAGCTACGCGGCGCATCCGGAAAAGCGCTATCCCGTGCTGTACTACCTCGACGCGTACTGGGACACGCCGCTGCTGACCGCCACCTACGGCAACCTGATCTACGATAACCAGGTCCCCGAGTTCATCATGGTGGGCCTGTCGTATCCATCCGGCGCCAACTACGACGTCGAGCGCCGCCGCGACTACACCATCACCGCGACGGACGCCGATTCCGGCAAGGCCGACGCCTTCCTCGGCTTCATCACGAAGGAAGTCGCGCCGCTGATCGAGAGCCGCTTCCGCGCCGAGAAGACGGACCGCGTGATCGCCGGCAGCTCGCTGGGCGGCCTGTTCGCCATCGCGGCCGCGTACAAGGCGCCGGGCTTCTTCGCGGGCCATATCGCGATCAGCCCCGCGGCCGGCTGGGACCACGGCGCGCTCGGCAAGCTCGATGCCGCCTACGCCCGCGACCACAAGGCGCTGCCCGCGCGCATGTTCATCTCGCACGGCAGCATCGAATATCCCGCATTCCAGCAGCCCATCGTGGCGTTCCAGAAGCAGCTGGGCAACCGCAACTACCAGGGCCTGGCGCTGCAGACGTGGACGATGGAAGGGCTCGACCACACGGCCGTGAAAGGCGACGGCTACGTGCGCGGCCTGATGTGGGTGTGGAAACCGAAGAAGCCGGCCGGGCCGAGCGGGCTGACGAAGGCGATGCAGCAGCAGGGCGAGTAGGGCGCCGGTCAGCGTCCGCGGAAGTGCGACGCCTGCAGGAAGCGCAGGCCGGCGAGTACCTGGTCCACGCGTTCGCTGGACAGCCGGCCGATGCGTGTCCCCAGCCGTGCTTTCGGGATTGCGCTGATCTGCGAAGGCAGGACGACGCTGCGTTTCTCGAGTCCGCCCTCGCCGGGTTCCAGCGGCACGCAACCGGGCTCGCTTGCCCGCCTGAGGTTCGTCGTCAGGGCGCAGACGATTACGGTGTCGATGCGCGAATGATTGAACAGGTCGTCCTGCACGACGAGGTGCGGATGGGGATACCCGGGCACCGAGCCGCGCGTGCCGTCCGGCGCCACCCAGTAGAGCTCACCCCTGTCGATGCGCCGCGCGGGCGTGTGGTCGTTGTCCATGTGGTTTCCAATCAGTGAAATGATAGGATAGCGCTTTACGCACCATCCAGAGGAAGCCATGACCATATTCGCCATGCCCGTATTCGACGCCACCGTCATCTACGAAGGCAACGAGCTGTTCAAGGGCCAGGGCGCGGCGCGCGGCTGGGCCGAGAAGCTGGCCAGGGAAATCGAGACGCCCGTCACGGTCGAGAAGATCGGCACCGGCTGGGCGCTGTGCGCTCAACTTGACGGCGTCGCTTGCCGCTGGGGCATCCTGGGCCAGCGCTTGAAGCGGCTGGACTGATGACCGCGTTGACGGTCTCGCGGATCCTGCATGCGGGCTACGTGTTCGCATGCGAGGGTACGCGCATCGCCTTCGACACCATCTTCGAAAACCCGTTCAGCCGCAACTGCCACGCGTTCCCGGACGTGCGCTTCGACGCAGCGCTGATCCGGCGCCAGCGCTTCGACGCCGTTTTCATCTCCCACTTCCACGACGACCACTGCTCGCTCGAGAGCCTGGACCTGCTGGACCGCGCGACGCCGCTGTACATCTACTGCCTGTTCGACGAGCTGTTCGACATGGTGCGCGAACTGGGTTTTACGCGCGTCCACGCGCTGCAGCTGGACGTGCCCGTGGACGTCGGCCCGTTCCAGGTCGTGCCGCGCGAAGCGATGGATGCCGAGGTCGACTCGATGTTCCAGGTCCGTGCCGCCGGGCTGAACGTCCTGAACGTGGTCGACTCGTGGATCGACGATGCGGCGCTCGCACGCCTCGTCGCCGAAAAGCCATGGGATCTCGTGCTGTTTCCGTTCCAGACGATGCGCGAGATCGAGGTGCTGGCCCCGACGCGCGCCGAACCCGCGCCGCCGGCGCTGCCGGAGGAATGGCTGGAGCAGTTGCAGGCCCTGGACCCGCGCTTCGTCGTGCCGAGTTCATGCCAGTTCCAGCTCGAACCCTGGTCGTGGTACAACCGCGCGTTCTTCCCGATCTCGTATGCCCGTTTCACCGCCGAGGTGCAGGCGGTGCTGCCGCGGGCGCGCGTCGTGCGCATGGATCCGTCGGTCTCGATGCGGCTCGATGCGGACGGATTGCGCGCGGCGCCGCCGCTGGACTGGGTCATTCCCGTCGGCGCACAGGACGTCGACTACATTTATGAGGGCAATGCCGACGCGCCGCCCACGGCCGACATCGCCCGCCACTTCCCTGCGCTGACGGCGGACCAGTGGACGTGCGTGCTGGACTTTTGCCGCACCGGCCTGGCGGACCGGTATGCCGCGCTGGATGACGAGAGCGAGTATTTCGACAGCCCGCGCATCTGGCAGTTGTCGATCCACGATCATGCGGGCGAGGTGACGCGCTTCCGCTACCGGCTGTCGCCAGGCAGCGCGGAACCTGTCGACGATGATGGACCGCTGGGCTGGACCACCGGGATCCCGGCCGCGAAACTGTACGCGGCGCTGGAACTGGGCGAGTCGCTGACGTCGCTGTACATGCGCATCAACGATGCCGTGTTCGATGCGGACACGGAGCGTGCCCTGGCGCAGGCCGACGTGGTCGAGGATCCGCTGATCCGCTGCCTGTTCAGCGAGGGCTTCGGCGCCTACCAGCGGGCGCAGTTGCGGCGGTTGCTCGCGCGCTAGCCCGGCCCGAAGTCCAGTTGCGATTGTTCCGGCGGATACGTGATGTGCAGGCCCTCGACGTGCGCGAAGGGCGTCAGCTTGTGCGGCTTGCGCTGGCGCGCATCGATGATGTCGTCGACGGGCACGCCGCGCACCAGCAGCGCATCGGCGACGAGCGAGCGGTGGCAGCGCCACGGCACCGCTTCCGCGCACATCAGCGCGCAGGGCCGGGTCTGCGCGAGTTCGATGACCGCATCGACGTTGGCCGCGAATTCGTCGGTCTGCATGTAGTCCGCGTAGCCGCGGAACGACGTGTTGCGCCAGGCGGCATTCGGTGAATCCTTGAGTGGGCGGCGCAGGCCGCCGAGGCCTTTCATGTATCGGTATTCGATGCCGGCATCGAGCAGCGAGGCCGCGAGTTCATCCTGCCCGAATTGCGGATTGTGGCGCGATTTGGGGACGGTCCGGATATCGAGCAGGCAGGCGATGCCGTTCTGCCAGAGCAGTCCGATGAACTCCTCGATCGTACGGTTCGAATGCCCGATGGTGCAGACGGGTGCGGGTGTCATGACGCTATTCTGGCACGGCCGCGCGGGGCGGGGCGCCCGCTTCCTTACAGACTGAAACGTCTCTTACAGCGACCGAACAGAGCGTTTCGAGCGCGCGCGCTACGATGAAGTCATCCACTTCAATCGGGAGAACAAAATGACACTCAATAATCGCCCCCTCCTGCGCATCGCCGCCATCCTGGCCTTGAGCGCCGCCACCACATCCGCGTTCGCGCAGAGCGCCGAATATCGCCGCGGCTATGACGACGGCTATGCCGCCGGCCTGCGCGAAGCCGGCGGCGGTCGCGGTGAAGGCCGCGGCTCGCGCATCTTCGTCGAAGACGCGGAATACGGCACGCATTTCGCGTCCTGCGACGCACGCCGCGCCGTGCGCTATCAGGTCGAACGCAATCGCGGCGCCGTCCGCGCGGACAACCAGCTGTGCGGCGATCCGGCGCGCGGGGAGCCGAAGCGGTTGCGCATCGTGTATCGGTGCGGTGACAGCGAGGCCGCCCGCGTCGTTGCGCGCGAGAATGAGACGGTGCGGTTGAGCTGCAGGCGCTGAGTGGGTGCGCCCGGTGTACAATGTTGCAACATTGACACCATTGCGTACCACCATGACGAGTATCTTGCGGCCCCTCGGCCTGTCCCTGCTGCTGGCCACCTCGATCGCGAACGCGGCCGAGGCGCCCTTCTACTTCATCGACATTACCAACACGGGCAAGGCCGTCCTGTACAGCGAGTCCCAAACCGCACCGAAGGGCGACCTGTCGTATGCGCTGGTCGAGCAGGTCGGCATGGGATGCTGTTTCAGGGCGACCGGACGCAAGCCCGCCCGCAAAGGGGATGACGACATGGCCAGGTTCGTGGCAGACGACGACAAGCCCATCTTCAGCCACGCCGTCCAGTTCAGCAGCGCAAAGAAGCCCGAGCTGGAACAGGCCTACGGCTTCGAAGGCATGCAAACGGTAACGAAGAAAGGTCGCGACACCTACCAGGTCACGCTGCAGGCCGGCGACCCGGTGTTCGTCCGCACCTGCTACTCGGGCGAAGGGCTGCGGGTGCGGCTGTACCACCGGCTGGCCGACCGGAAGCCGTACGCGAGCTATTACTACTATCTCGGATACGACGTGGAGCCGACCTGCCGCTAGTGCGCCGCAAGCGTCAGCGCAATCCCCATCTCCCGATACGGCCGCAACACCTCTTCACCGGTACCCGCCGGCACCACGAGCCCACTGATCTCGGCCAGCCCGACGATCCGGTACGGCGACGCGGTGGCCAGCTTCTCCGACGACGCCAGCACGACGGTCTCCGCCGCCGCATGGCACAGCGCCCGCTTGATGCACGCTTCCTCGTAATCGCCGGTCGACAGTCCGCTCTCGGGATGCACGCTCGTCACGCCCATGAAATACGTGTCGGCGCGGATTTGCGCGATGGCTTCCAGCGTCGCCGCACCCACGCCGACGGCCGAGTGGCGGAACAGGCGGCCGCCGAGCATGATGACCTCGATGTCCGGATGGTCCATCAGCTCCATCGCGATGGACGGGCTGTGCGTGACGACCGTCGCTCCCAGGCGCCGCGGCAGCGCGCGCACGAGTTGCGCGCACGTCGTGCCGCCGTCGACGAACACGACCTGGCCCGGCTGCACGAGCGCGGCGGCGGCGCGGCCGATGGCGGCCTTGTCGTCGGTGGCGATGTTGTGGCGCGTCGCGAAGTACGCCAGCGCCGGGCTGGCGGGCAGGGCGCCGCCGTGCACCCGCTGCAGCAGGCCTTCCTTCGCCAGCTCGCGCAGGTCGCGCCGGACCGTGTCTTCCGACACGCCCAGTTCCGCGCTCATCTTCGTGGCGACGATCTGGCCGTCGCGCCGCAACACATCCATTAGATACTGTTTTCGCTGGCTCGTCAGCATGCCGTCCTTTCGTCGTGCTTGACATTGCACGATACTGCACGATAGTTTACACGAACTTCAATGACTGGAGAATATCGTGCAGGATCGTGTGGAAATCAGGCAGGTCGAGCTGCTCTCGGACGACTGGGGCATCCTGAACAAGACGACGTTCGCGCTGCGCACGGCAGATGGCGGCTGGGACGTGCAGACCCGGGAAACCTATGACCGGGGCAATGGCGCGACGCTGCTGCTGGTCAACCGCGCGCGCCGCACCGTCGTGCTGACGCGCCAGTTCCGCCTGCCGGCCTATGTGAACGGCCACGACGGCTTCCTCGTCGAGGCAGCGGCCGGCCTGCTCGATGGCGCGAGTCCGGAAGAACGCATCCGTGCCGAGGTCGAAGAGGAGACGGGCTACCGCGTCGGCAACGTCACGCGCTTGTGGGATGCGTTCATGAGTCCCGGCAGCGTGACGGAGCGCCTGCACTTCTTCGTGGCCGAGTACGAGGCGCGCGACCGCGTGGGACCCGGCGGCGGCGTGGCGGCCGAGGGCGAGCGGCTGGACGTGCTGGAACTGGACATCGACGCGGCGCTGGCCATGATCGGCACGGGCATCGTCGACGGCAAGACGATCATGCTGCTGCAGTACGCGCGCTTGTACCTGTTCGCGCCGCGCGGGATGATGATCCTGGTCGCGGGCCCGTACCGGTCGGGCACGGACGGTGATCCGGACCGTATCGCGGCCAACGTCGCGGCGATGGAAGCGTGCGTGATGCCGCTGTACGAGGCCGGGCACCTGCCCGTGCTGGGCGAATGGCTCGCGTTGCCGACGGTGCGCCTGGCCGGATCGCAGGCGCCGGGGGACGCCGTGTTCGACGCCCTGTTCCACCCGCATGCGCAGCGCCTGCTGGAGCGGTGCGACGCCGTCCTGCGTATCGGGGGCGCGTCGGAAGGGGCGGACCTGATGGTGGCGACGGCGCAGAAGCTGGGCAAGCGCGTGTACGAGGCTATGGAAGAGATTCCACCCGCGCCCAGCCTTGGTACAATCACATCACCATGAACAAGACTGCCATCTCCCTCGTGCTGGGCGCGACGCTGGTCGCATCGCTGTCCGCCTGCAGCAGCAAGACGTCGGCCAACGAAAAGAACTTCGGCCTCACCGTCTCCCAGTATTTCGACAAGAAGGGCGACCTGTGCCTGGATCCCATCAAATGGCCGGTCGACGTGTATGAAACCGACATCCGCCAGCAGAAGATGTACCCGGACGGCGTGGCCGGCCAGATGTCGGCGCTGGAATCCGTCGGCCTCGCCAGGAGCGAGGACGTGGAATTACCCGGCGCCGTCGTCAATGGCAAGGCGAGCGGGGTGAAGGTCAAGCGCTACACGATGGCCGATGCCGCGAAGCCCTACCTGCACGCGAAGGCCGGGAAGCAGCCGCGCATCTGCTGGGGCCGCAAGTCGCTGAGCAAGGTGCTCCGCTGGGCGGACCCGGCCAAGGTGGGCGACCACGAGGAGAGCAGCGTGATCTACACCTATCAGCTGTCGAACGTGGCCGACTGGGCCCGGAAGCCGCAGGTCAAGGAAGCGTTCCCCGAAGTCGGGCGGAACGTCGACGGCGAGCGCTCCCAGAAGGAAAAACTGTACGTCAAGCTGACGCCGAATGGCTGGGAAGCGCTCGGCCTCAACGACTAGCGGCGCAGCTGCGCGAGGATGCCCAGCGCGCCGCGCGCCATCTTCACCGCCGACAGGGCCGACGTGACGAGCCCGGCCAGGCGCTTGCGGCGCATGAGGACGACTCCCAGCACGGCACCGGCCGCGCCCAGCACGAGCTTGCGGTTGGCGGCGACATAGCCCATGACCGGATGCCCGGTCAGTGCATTCGACGGACGCAGCGCCTTCAGCTCGTAGGCGAGGCCCACGCGCTGTTCGGCGCATTGTTCGATCAGGGCCGCGCGGCGGGTGGCGAGATCAGGCTTGTTCATCGGTTGCCTCCGCATGATGTTGGGCCAGGCCATGGCGCAGGTAGTCGACGTCGTTGCGCAGTTCGGCCAGCGTGGCCGAGAGCAGCGGCGCTTCCGCGGTCATGCTGGCGCGGACTTTCATGAGGATGATGCCGGCCAGCGCGCCGAACAGGACGGCCATGCCGCCGACGGCCTGCAGGCGGTACGTGTCCCAGAAGATGGCGATGACGAACAGCGCGGCCAGCAGGAGGGCGCCGGCCGCGAGGAACACGGCCAGCAGGGTCCACGCGAGGTGGCCCAGCAGGCGGCGTGCGTCTTCCTGGAATTCGACCGCGGCCAGTTCCAGCCGCGTGCCCGCCATCGCGACGAGCGTCGCGCCGATCCGGCCTGCCGCCGCCAGGATCCCCATTACTTACGGGCGATCAGCATGCCGATCACGACACCGACGGCAGTGCCCAGGCCGACGGCCTTCCACGGATTCTCCTTGACGTATTCGTCGGTGGCCTTGGCGGCGACCTTGGCTTTTTCGACCGCGGCTTCTTCCAGACGGACGATGTCTTCCTTGGCCTTGACCAGGGTGCGCTCGAACTTGACCTTGGCGGCCTTGAATTCTTCGCCGGTCAGGTGGCCGCTGTGGCGCAGCCACGCTTCCGCGTCCTGGACGACGGTCTTCAGGTCGGACAGCAACTGGTCGCGGGCGCCGGACTGGGTCGGGATTTTTTCCATCATGGGGGGAACCTCTCGTTATGGGTTATTCAAGGGACAATATTATCCTAATGCATAGTCTAACGCGACGCCAGCAAACACGGCCGCACCCAACCAATTGTTGTGGTTGAACGCGGCAAAACACTTCATGCGGTCGCGGCCGCGGATCAGGGTGTAGTGGTAGACGGCCATCCCGGCCGCGACGGCGATGCCCGCCACGAACCACCAGCGCAGGCCCAGCGACCAGCCGCACACGAGGTCGATGAGGAGCGTGGCCGCGTAGCACACCATGATCGCGGCGACGTCGTAGCGGCCGAACGTGATGGCGGACGTGCGGATGCCGATGACGAGGTCGTCGTCGCGGTCGACCATGGCGTATTCGGTGTCGTAGGCCAGCGACCAGAACACGTTGGCGACCAGCAGCCACCACGCGACGGCCGGGACGTGGTCCTGCACGGCTGCGAACGCCATCGGGATGCCGAAGCCGAACGCGATGCCGAGGTAGGCCTGCGGCAGCGCGAAGAAGCGCTTGAAATACGGATAGCTGCCCGCGACGATCACGGCCACGACGGAGAGCCGCTTCGTCAGCGTGTTCAGCGGCAGGATCAGCAGGAACGAGACGATCGCGAGCACGGCCGCCACCATCAGCGCTTCCCAGCCCTTGATGCGTCCGCTCGTCAGCGGGCGGTCGACCGTGCGCTTGACGTGGCGGTCGAAGTCGCGGTCGGCGTAGTCGTTGATCGCGCAGCCGCTTGATCGCATCAGCGCCGTGCCCACGATGAAGATGGCGAGGATCATCGGATCGGGATGGCCGTTCGATGCCATCCACAACGCCCACAGCGTGGGCCACAGCAGCAGCAGGATGCCGATGGGCTTGTGGCCCCGGACCAGGCGGAAATAAAGCGCCAGCTTGTTCATTGTGCGTTCGAATTGAAAATCTGCAAGGTCAGGATTGTAGCCTGTCGGGGCGCGCCCGGCTGTACGGCGCAGGACGATACGCGGCGATCATGCGCACGTCGACGATGCACAAGGCATGGCGCACGCGCGCGCTCTACGATGCCGGCTTCGGATCAAGGAGAATGCATATGCGGTTCGTAACCATGGTGGTGGCCGGAATCGGACTTGGAAGCTGCCTGCTCGCGCAGGCTGGCGGGCAGGAACAGGGCGCGTGGATTGAGGCGCGGTCGCTGCGCGAGCTCCCGGCAGGCATCCAGGCGCTGCTGGGCGTGGGACTCGGGCTCGCGGGCATCGCCGACCGGGGCGGCGATTTCAGCGAGACCGACGCCAGCGACGACAGCATGCCGCGCCGCCGCTTCGTGCTTGGGGTCGTGAACGGCGGCACGGCGCTGATCGCGCTGGAGCAGGGCGGCCGCGTCTATGCCGTGCGCGCCGTCGAATTCAAACAGGAAGGCAGCACGTGGGACGCGGCGCGACGGGACCGGATCCTGGAACGGGACGAAGGTCAGCATGCCGTTCGGATCCTTCATGTCCGGCACGGACGCGCGCGGCAGCACGGTCAGGCCGATGCCGCTCGCGACCATGTGCCGGATCGTCTCCAGCGACGAGCCCTCGAAGGTGCGCTGCATGCCGTTGCCCGGCGACGAAGAAAAGCGCGCCATCTCCGGGCAGACTTCGAGCACCTGGTCGCGGAAGCAGTGGCCGGCGCCCAGCAGCAGCATCGTCTCGCTCTTGAGGTCCTCGGCCGCGATCTCGGTGCGCGTCGACCACGGGTGGTTCTTCGGCATCGCGACGACGAACGGTTCGTCGTACAGCGCCTGCACGGCCATGCCGTGTTCCGGCAGCGGCAGGGCCATGATCGCGGCGTCCAGCTCGCCCTGGCGCAGCAGGTCGAGCAGTTTCACCGTGAAATTCTCCTGCAGCACGAGCGGCATCTGCGGCACGTTCGCGATCAGGTTTTTCACGAGCGGCGGCAGCAGGTACGGGCCGATGGTGTAGATCACACCGAGGCGCAGCGGGCCGGACAGCGGATCCTTGTTCTGCTTGGCCAATTCCTTGATGGCGGCCGTCTGCTCGAGCACGCGCTCGGCCTGGGCGACGATCTGCGCGCCCAGCGGCGTCACGGACACTTCCGAGCCGCCCCGTTCGAACAGCGTGACGCCGAGTTCGTCCTCGAGTTTCTTGATGGCGACGGACAGCGTGGGCTGGGCGACGAAGCAGGCTTCGGCCGCATGCCCGAAATGGCGGGCGCGTGCGACGGCGACGATGTATTTCAGTTCGGTCAGTGTCATGGGATCGGAGTTTATTGAACGGCCGTGTTCTCGAAGACACGTTTGCCTGCCTTTTAAGCAGTCTGTCACTATTTTACCGGTAAAGCCATGGATATAATGGCCGGGCAGGCGATGTTGCCTTGCGTTAATAGGAAGACATCCATGTCCTCGACCTTCGGCCCGGCGGAAGCCCAGGCCTATATGCACAAGCTGCTCACGGTCATGCACCAGCAGAGCGGCTCCGACCTGTTCATCTCGGCCGACTTCCCGCCCAGCATGAAGCACCAGGGCGCCATGAAACCCCTGAGCCAGCAGCGCCTGACGGGCGACATCACGCGCGCGCTGTCCCTCTCCCTCATGAACGAGCGGCAGCGGGCCGAGTTCGAAGCCGAGATGGAATGCAATTTCGCGATTTCCCTGCCGGGCGTGTGCCGGTTCCGCGTGAACGTGTTCGTGCAGCAGCAGAGCGTAGGCATGGTCGTGCGGACCATCGCATCCGAAATCCCGAACTTCGAAAAGCTCGACCTGCCCGAGGTCTTGAAAGATGTCGTGATGACGAAGCGGGGTCTCGTGCTCGTCGTCGGCGGCACGGGTTCCGGCAAGTCGACGACCTTGGCGGCGATGATCGATTACCGCAACAGCAACTCGGCCGGCCACATCATCACGGTCGAGGATCCCGTCGAATACGTCCACAAGAACAAGAGCTGCCTGATCACGCACCGCGAGGTGGGCGTCGACACGCTGTCGTGGCACAACGCGCTGAAGAACACGCTACGCCAGGCGCCGGACGTGATCCTGATCGGTGAGATCCGCGACACGGAAACGATGGAACACGCGATCGCGTTCGCCGAAACGGGTCACCTGTGCCTGGGGACCCTGCACGCGAACAATGCGAACCAGACGATGGACCGCATCATTAACTTCTTCCCGGAAGAGCGGAGGAATCAATTGCTGATGGACTTGTCGTCGAACCTGCGCGCCATCGTCTCGCAGCGCCTGGTCCGCACGGAAGACGGCAAGGGGCGCAAGGCCGCCATCGAGATCCTGCTGAACACGCCGACGATCGGCGAGATGATCCTGAAGGGCAGCTTCCAGAGCATCAAGGAGATCATGCACAAGTCGCGCGAGCTGGGCATGTGCACGTTCGACCAGGCGCTCTTCGAGCTCTACAACAAGGGCTACATCAGCTACGACGAAGCCATCCGCAACGCCGATTCCGCGAACGGCCTGCGTCTGCAGATCAAGCTGTCGGGAGAAAGAAAAGCGCCGGGGGAGGGCGGCGGTGCCGCGAAGCCGGCCGAGCTGTCCATGTTGATCGACGAGCCGGAAGAGGAACCGCCGGCCGCAAGTTAAAATGCACGCCATGGCTACCTTCGAACAAAAACTCTGCACCCGCGCCACCTTGCCGCAACGCATCGCTGACCTGCCGAAACCCGTCGTGCTGACGAACGGCGTGTTCGACATCCTGCACCGCGGCCACGTGACGTACCTGGCCCAGGCCCGCGAACTGGGCGCGTCGCTCGTCGTCGCCGTCAACACGGACGCGTCCGTGAAACGCCTGGGCAAGGGCGACGACCGCCCGCTGAACACGCTGGCCGACCGCATGGCCGTGCTGGCCGCGCTTGAATCCGTCAGCCTCGTCGTGGAATTCGACGAGGACACGGCGCTGGAAGTCGTCCAGGAAGCCCGCCCCGACATCTATGCCAAGGGCGGCGACTACGTGATGAGCGCCATCCCGGAAGGGAAGGAAGTGATCGCCTACGGC
The DNA here is from genome assembly GCF_047302915.1 of Massilia sp. CT11-108. NCBI lineage: Bacteria > Pseudomonadati > Pseudomonadota > Betaproteobacteria > Burkholderiales > Oxalobacteraceae > Massilia > Massilia sp. CT11-108. The sequence continues at coordinate 31,590 of NZ_JBKYMO010000007.1, forward strand.
GGCAAGGCCGTCGCGATCGATTTCGCGCACGACCGCTCGACGACGAAGCTCGTCGCGAAGATCCGTCAATACGGCTGATCGGGAATTAGCCGCGTCCCGCATGGTCGAATGAGTATTCCGACGGGATACTCATGACGACGATCGGCATCTACAAATGATGCAGCAGATGTGTCACTGATGGGCATCATCGGCAGGCGGATGCGCCGGGTTGTTGCGACCAGCGGCACTATCCATCGCGCCGATGAAACGGCCAGATAATTTCCGAGTAAACCAACAATCATCGACGCCCGCCGGGCTGTAAATCGCGCGGCAATGGATCGAGAGGCAGAGCCCTACGGGCTACAGGTCTGCCGATGTCATTCAACTTCCTCCTAATTACCAATAGTTCTGGCGTTCTGGCGCCTCTTCGGCATTTCCCGGCTGGGTTTCGCTGTGCATCATTAATTTGATCCGGCAATCTGCGTTCGCTGTTTTATCGATCGGCCCAAGCATTAAAAATATTGATAATTCTCGTCCCCGATTTCTAACGCAATGTAACTGCTTGATCGCTTTTTTCACCAAGATTTTTATGCTGATGTTTATCGTGCGCTACTGGACAAGACACAGATGCTGTTGTTAAACTTTCCGCCGTTAAATTTATATGACCTGAAAAAATCAAATTGCGAGGACGAATATTCGACCTGGTTACAGACTGCCTACCATTGCCGGCAATTAGTTAATTTGAGTTTTCAGATTGCAATAAATAGAGAAATTTTGCAACATTAGTTTAAATTACTTCAATGCGAAAAGGCAGGGCGCCGCGTTTCGGCAGGGGCATATGGCGTCTTGTTCGACTCCTCGATCTCACCGCAGTATTCGCGGTTATTTTCTCGTGACGACGGCGCAAAAGCTCAATTCATGCCCAATAAGCATGGGGCACAGAATAACTGTCATGCGATTTCGAGTGCGGTGTCGAGTTACTGTCTGACGATCCTAATATCGCTCTGAAGGGAATGCAGAGCAAGCTGCTGAATAATGGACTAACTAGCAGAATGATTGAGATATCGCCCCCCGATGCTGACCTTTACGCGCTTTACCTGCGTTGCCTCCAATCCTACCAATCGATACCGTTGACATGAACTCGCGCGATCTCGCCGGAGCCTTCCTAAGTGCGCTCACCCAAACCAACCGTCCGATTCGTCTTCGTCTGGCAGGCGAGCGAAAGCTCCTGGATGATGTACTGCTGGTCAAGCGCGTTGTCGGGAACGAGTCCATGTGTGGGGGCCTCGAATATCGCCTGCAATGCGTATCAGCCGAGTCCGGACTGGCATTGAAGGATTTCATCGCACTGCCGATTGAACTGCAACTGGTCACCGACCGGGGTGAATTGCGCTCTGTCTGCGGCGTCGTCACGCATGCGTTCGCGGGACAAAGCGACGGCGGGCTGGCCACGTATCAGCTGGTTGCACGTGATGCGCTCGCAATCATGGAACAACGCGTCAACACACGAGTTTTCCGAAACAAGAACGAAGTAGACGTTGCACTGGCGATTCTCGACGAATGGAAGCAGACGAACGCTGTCCTCGCGAAAGCATTCGATGTTGACACGGCCCAGTTACGGGGGAGTTACCCGGCCCGCGAATTCATCATGCAGCACAATGAATCGGACGCTGCCTTTCTGCGTCGTTTGTGGAAGCGCCAAGGCATTGCGTGGTTCATGCGGCCGGGGCGGGCAAGCCAGGACGACAGCAACGACATGCCAGCCCACACGCTGGTGTTATTCGACGACGCAACCGGGCTGGCTCAGAATTCCGCCGGCATCGTGCGCTACCACCGCGATCACGCTACCGAATCACGGGACAGTATCACTACCTGGACCGCCATGCGTAGCCTGAAACCCGGAGGCGTTACGCGCCACAGCTGGGACTACGCAAGCGTCCGTCTCATGGAAACGCAGGCGCTGACGACCATGCAGCAAGGACCGATGGGGGACCAGCTCGCTGCCGGCATCGACGAATACGTGGTCGATGTGCCTCACGCTGGCGACGACATGAAAGATTACCGCCGTTTGGGCGACCTTCGCATGCGTCGACACGAGTACGAAGCGAAGTGCTTCCACGGCGAAAGCGGCGTACGTGACCTGTGCGTCGGCGAATGGATTGGACTGTCCGGCCACCCGGAAATCGACACGCATCCGAGCGATGAGAGACAGTTCGTGATTACCGAGCTCTCGGTCCTGGCTGACAGTAACTTGCCCAAAGCGGTCGACGAGAAAATCCAACGGCTGTTCTCAGCCAATGGATGGCAAACGGAACTGTCAACCTCTACTCTGCTCAAGGCCAATGAAGAACGCGAAGTACGCTACAGCAATCGGTTCACGTGCGTACGTCGCGGCATTCCGATTGTGCCGTCGTTCGATCCTCGCACCGATCTGCCGGTAGCAACGTTACAGAGCGCGTTGGTTGTCGGTCCGGACGGCGAGGAAGTGCATTGCGACACGATGGGTCGGGTCAAGATCCGCTTTCCGGCAACCCGGCAACAAGACCACGCAGGCGCCGGCGCGAGCGACACCGACAGCGATTCCGCCTGGGTGCGGGTCGTCAGCACGTGGGCGGGTGGTCAGCGCGGTGCATTCACACTGCCGCGGGTTGGCGATGAAGTGATCGTCGATTTCCTCGGTGGCGATCCTGACAAGCCGCTTATTGTTGGCCAGGTCTACAACGGCGCGGCATTGCCGCCCAAATTCAACCATACCGGCACCCTACCGGAGAACAGATATCTATCCGGTATCAAGAGCAAGGAAGTGCAAGGGGGCCGCCTGAACCAGCTTCGTCTGGACGATACGCCCGAGCAAATCAGCGCACAGCTTGCGAGCGAGCACGGCTACAGCGAGTTGAACCTGGGCTGGCTGACACACCCACGGCAGGGCGGCAAAGCCCGTCCCCGAGGTGAAGGAGCAGAACTGCGCAGTGATAACTCGGTCGTCATCCGCTCGGCCCAGATGTTGCTGTTGACGACGCAGGCCATGCTGCGAGCACAGGGCGATCAACTGGAACGCGGCATGCTTCAAGGACTGCTTGAGAGCTCGCAGGCACTCCTGAAGGAGTTGGGGGAGTTTGCTGAACAGAATCAGGCCATGGCCGTGGACCAGGAACCACACAAGGACCTGAACGAGAACTTGCGGAATGCCGAGAAAGGCACCAACACGCAGAGCGGCGGGGAAGTCGACACCGCTTCGCCGCTTATCGCGCAATACGCACACGGCGGTTTCCTCAGCGCAACCCCTTATTCTTCCGTTAGCTATAGCGGCCAACAGCACAATGTGATCGCACAACAGAACATCCAGGCGGTCGCGGGTGAGCGCGTCAACATTAATGCTCGACAGGGTATCTCACTCTTCTCGCAGAAGAACGGGATGAAGTACATCGCGCACACCGGAAAAGTCGACATCCAGGCACAACACGACAGCATTGGTATTGCCGCGGGAAACGACATGACGATTACCGCGAGTGAAGGCGAGATTACGATTGCTGCCCAAAAGAGCATCAGTCTGATTTGTGGTGGCGCATACATCAAGATAGCGGACGGCAAAATCGAACTGGGTTGCAGTGGCGATTTCACTGTCAAGGCAGGCATGCACAAATGGGATGGCCCAGGCCGGATGTCGTTCGATCTACCGCACTTCTCTGGTGAAGGAAAACCGCCGGCACAATGGATCGGTCTGGACTATCGGGATGCCGACACCGGAGAGGGAGTCGATGGAGCGGAATACGAAATCCATTTCGACAAGGGACCCGTCTTGAATGGAACGCTGGACGCAAATGGCAAGACCCGACGGGAAAACGTCGCCAACAAGCCCGTGAAAAAAGTGATTTATAAGCCGCGCACGGCCGGAACGGATAAGCCAGCAGCACCGCTGAGCGATTTGTTGCAAGAATAAAGCATAACGAATATCGACAATATTGGTAGCGAGCATACTGAATGGCTGAAGTCAATACAACACAAATGCGCGACGCCTTGGCATGGGCGACAAATGACCGGGAAAAAGCCAAGGAACCGAGTACGAATCCAATCGTATGGTTCTGGGAAGCGATCGAGGGCGACTTCAACGAAGATCGGTCGACCGCCCAACTGCTCACCGACGCGGCAATTTCGATGATTCCGTTAGTCGATCAAATTTGCGACCTACGCGATCTCATAGCAAATTGCAAAAAGCTCAGTCATGATTACAAGGACAAGGCGGCATGGCTGGCTTTGGCCCTGACCCTTATTGGCCTGTTCCCGACACTCGGCTCATTGCTCAAGGGTGTACTCAAAATCATCTTTGCGCACGTCAGGCGTGCCGGCATCGACCAGGCGGCAAAGGCTGTCGAAAGGGGAATGTCGTGGGTGATCGTATATTTGCGAAGGGAAGAGGTTCAAAAATACATCAAGGCCCGCAAAATCGATCGCCTGTTTGCATGGCTTGCAACTGGCGTTAAAGAACTTCGTGGCCGGATAAATACCAAGGCGCTGCTCGCCGCATTTGATACGGGAATTTCTGCGCTTGAGGGGATGGTTAACAAGGTCAGGCTTGTACCGACCATCTATCGCAAGGCCAAGGCCGCGTTGGAGCAGGCCAAAGCGATACGGTTGGCGGCTAACCAGCACATGGAAGAGACGCTGAAACCTGTCCACGATATATTGACCACGATTATATTGAACCTGGAGCGCCGAACTCTTGAGAGAGAGCGTGCGATCTTAAATGCGAGCAATATTCACTTTTGTGGTGCGCTTCCGGAAGCGGATGCGATTACCTTGATGCGGCAACATCAGCCGCCATGGTTAAGTAAAACCGGGGATAAGTTCCTTGCGCCAGCAAACGCCACACGTCATCGACCTAAAGTGGATATGCTTTCCGCGAAACTTGACGCAGCTGGCAATCCTCGGCCGCAAGGAGATATTTTCCCTCACTTAACCAATCAAAATATCGAGTCCTTCCATACTCTACAGGCACATACAATCAAAGGTCCCGCTCGTCTGTATCGCATCCTTGCCCCGAACAGCCGCGGTATGAGCGATTGTTGGGTGTCGGAAGAAATTTTCAATAAATTGCAGAACTCTCCTAATCCCAAAGAAGCTTGGCGCAGATATTTGGCCGTCTGGCCGGATTGGAACGTCAACGGGCAATTCGTAATCTACGATGTAAAATCAGGCGAATCATTGAATGTGTGGCGTGGTCCGGCTTCCAGTCAAAAAAAGGATGGGCTCACAGGCAACTTTCTCGAGGGCGGTTGGGAGCAGATTGTTTTTAAGATCGAACGTACCGATCCGCGCAACGATACGTTAACTTATTATGAGTTAATGAAAAGTTCGAAAGGAACGACGCTGGGCCCGCCATTGGATCAAGCTCACCTCGATCACGTTACGGCATTGATGGATCAATCTCAAAAAGCGGGCTTTTTGGCCCGACACATTGGACTGCGCCAGCAAATTAATCACCCAAACATTAGTGGACCGTTCGATACCGGATGGGGTTACACAGAATTTGACGGAGTCTGGACGTCCGACAAAATAGGCCTGCCAGCGCTGCCTGGGCAGGCAACTGCGATTGCAAAGGGGGCGATATGAGCACACCAGGAAATAAATTTTCGTTATCGGCATGGGATAAGGTTCAGGCGGCCATGCTCTATCATTACGCCTCGTTGGATTACTTGAAAGGCTTGCATCGAATGGTGAGCGAACTAATGGATGGCGAAATTGATCCATTAATAAATCTGGCGAGGGCGCAGGGACGGGATGCCGTATTGAGGGATGCACGGTGGGGCGACAGGAATACCGTGCAGAACTGGGCAAACAGCGCGTGGCCTTTTTTAAGAGATTTTCAACAATCGCTCACAAGAGACATCGCTTTGCGCACCATAGATCAATATAAAATCACTGGCGCCAATCAGTGCCTACGTGGCCTGGATGAATTCTCAATGAACTGGGCAACACCGGATGAAGAAGAGAAAATTCAGTCAGTATTAAAAGAGATAAGTCGTTATGCAATGAATATAGACTATACCATGGATGATTGGCCAAAAAGCCGGTGGGACGATTACGGCTTTGCATATAACTATCCTGAATTTTCGGTTCAGTTTCCACGCATCCCGAAATTTCGGGTGCGTACCGACGTGACGGCAGAAAGTTCCAAAGCTCCCCCCCGTACTGGAGTTTACGTCTCTTCAGATGATCCCCATGCCGCGTTGCAATTTGCATGGACCGGTGGCGGGGGCGGCAAACTTCGTCCCGCATCCACGTTCAACGAGATCGGCCTTGATGCCCTCCAGTACGTTGGTCGAAAGGATCTTTGGTTTGATCAAGCAAAGATGCTGGCATTTGTCCAATCGCAAAAGTACGCGGCGTTGCTTGCCCGTGAGGTGGTGATTGATGGCAAGCCGAATCCATACCTTGCTCCCTCAGCGGTGGCATGTTCCGCCTTTACTGATATCCCTTCGAATTGGTATTTCGTTGAAATCATCAATGACGAATTCGAAGACATCGCCGTTGTCAGCGAAGATGATAGCCGCACCATAAACACTCCAGAACGTTTGCGCGTCGAAGGAGGTCATACCTGTGTGCGTGCAGGATATTGGTTCACGCCAGCAAAAGCAGGATCACGTCGTTACTTCAAGGACGGTGAAATCATGCCAGCCTTCGGTACGGATTACGGCGTTACATTCTGGCAATGGGACGAGAATCAGCAATAAAGTTATTCGTCACTAGAGCGTGTTAAATGTTAGTCCCATTTGATCGGGAATGCGTTAATTAATCATTCTGTGCGCTGCTTCTGCCATTCCTTGAGGGCCGGGATAGGCGTTTTTGCGTCGAGCGCACGGTGCGGAATGTGGTGGTAGTGCGGCTTCAAATAGTTCATCAAGGTCGCTTCCAGGTCGGCCTTGCTGTCGAAGCGGGTCTGCTGTAGCAGTTCGTTGATGCGACCATCAAGGCGTTCAACCATACCGTCCGTTTGTGGATGACGGCAATGTCAAGCGGCGTTCGACGGTGATTGAGGCGCAGCCTCGTCGAAGGCGTGCTTGCCGCTGGGTTTCTTGTCTTCGGTGGCGAAACAGTCGGTGACTTGCGAGCCGTCATCGGTCGACATCCTGTTGTCTACCGATCCAAGGGCGACATGTCTTCGCGCTTGAGTCACTTCGCGTCCGTCGTCCGCATGATACCGAAGACCTTTTCCGCATGACGATCCGACAGGCCAGAGTACTTGATTTCCTGCCGGACTTTCGGGGTTGTGTTTGATACCGGATGGCGTTACACAGAATTTGACGAAGTCTGAAGGTCGGACAAAATAAGCTTCCCAGCGCTGCTTGGGCAAGTGACAGCAATTGCAAAGGGGGCGATGTGAGCACACCAGGAAATCAATTTTCGTTATCGGCATGGCACAAGGTTCAGGCGGCAATGCTTTATCATTACGCCTCGCTGGACTACTTGAAAGGCTTGCACCAAATGGTGAGTGAATTAATGGATGGCGAGATTGATCCGTTAATCAATCTAGCGAGGGCGCAGGGACGGGATGCCGTATTGATGGATGCGCGGTGGGGTGACAGGAATACCGTGCAGAATTGGGTAAACAGTGCGTGGCCTTTTTTAAGCGATTTTCGACAATCGCTTACAAGAGACATCGCGATGCGCACCACGGACCAATATAAAATCACTGGTGCCAACCAGTGCTTACGCGGCTTGAATGAGTTCTCAATGAATTGGGCAACATCAGATGAAGAGGCGAAGGTTCAGTCAATATTGCAAAAAATAGGCCGTTACGCAAATAAAATTGACGATACGTTAAATGATTGGCCAACCAGTCGATGGCGCGATTTCAACTTTGCATATTATTATTCAGAATTTTCGGCGCAGTTTCCACGCATTCCGAAGTTTCGCGTTCGTACGGATGTGACGGCGGAAAGTTCCAAGACGCCGCCACGCACTGGAGTTTACGTTTCATCAGATGATCCCAATGCCGCGTTACAATTTGCGTGGAACGGAGGCGGGGGTGGAAAACTTCGTCCAGCGTCTACGTTCAATCAGATCGGTCTGGATGCTCTCCAGCAGGTCGGCCGAAGAGATCTTTGGTTCGATGAAGGGAAGATGCTCGCGTTTGTCCAATCGCAGAAATATGCACCGTTATTCGCAAACGAGATAGTGATTGACGGCAAGCCGGCCCCATCCCTTGCTTCACCGGCAGTAGCACGGTCCGCTTTTACCGCGGCCCCTTCGCATTGGTATTTCGTCGAAATCATCAATGACGAATTCGAAGACATCGCCGTTGTCAGCGAAGATGATAGCCGCACCATAAACACTCCAGAACGTTTGCGCGTCGAAGGAGGTCATGCCTGTGCGCGTGCCGGATATTGGTTCACGCCAGCAAAAGCAGGATCACGTCGTTACTTCAAGGACGGTGAAATCATGCCAGTCTTCGGCACGGATTACGGCGTTACATTCTGGCAATGGGACGAGAATCAGCAATAAAGTTATTCGTCACTAGAGCGTGTTAAATGTTAGTCCCATTTGATCGGGAATGCGTTAATTAATCATTCTGTGCGCTGCTTCTGCCATTCCTTGAGGGCCGGGATAGGCGTTTTTGCGTCGAGCGCACGGTGCGGAATGTGGTGGTGGTACGGCTTCAAATAGTTCATCAAGGTGGCTTCCAGGTCGGCCTTGCTGTCGAAGCGGGTCTGCTGTAGCAGTTCGTTGATGCGACCATCAAGGCGTTCAACCATACCGTCCGTTTGTGGATGACGGCAATGTCAAGCGGCGTTCGACGGTGATTGAGGCGCAGCCTCGTCGAAGGCGTGCTTGCCGCTGGGTTTCTTGTCTTCGGTGGAGAAACAGTTGGTGACTTGCGAGCCGTCATCGGTCGACATCCTGTTGTCTACCGATCCAAGGGCGACATGTCTTCGCGCTTGAGTCACTTCGCGTCCGTCGTCCGCATGATACCGAAGACCTTTTCCGCATGACGATCCGACAGGCCAGAGTACTTGATTTCCTGCCGGACTTTCGGGGTTGTGTTTGATACCGGATGGAGTTACACAGAATTTGACGAAGTCTGGAGGTCGGACAAAATAAGCTTCCCAGCGCTGCTTGGGCAAGTGACAGCAATTGCAAAGGGGGCGATGTGAGCACACCAGGAAATCAATTTTCGTTATCGGCATGGCACAAGGTTCAGGCGGCAATGCTTTATCATTATGCCTCGCTGGACTACTTGAAAGGCTTGCATCAAATGGTGAGCGAATTAATGGATGGTGAGATTGATCCATTAATAAATCTAGCGAGGGCGCAGGGACGGGATGCCGTATTGAGGGATGCACGGTGGGGCGACAGGAATACCGTGCAGAACTGGGCAAACAGCGCGTGGCCTTTTTTAAGGGATTTTCAACAATCGCTCACAAGAGACATCGCCTTACGCACTATGGAACATTATGAAGTCACTGGCGCCAATGAGTGCCTGCGTGGTTTGAATGAATTCTCAATGAATTGGGCAACGTCGGATGAAGAAGAGAAAATTCAGGCAGTATTAAAAAAGATAATTAATTACGCTAGAAACATAGACTACACAATGGATGATCGGTCGCGCAGTCGATGGACTGATTTTAACTTTGCATATAACTATCCTGAATTTTCGAAACGGTTTCCATGCATCCCGAAATTTCGGGTGCGTACCGACGTGACGGCAGAAAGTTCCAAAGCTCCCCCCCGTACTGGAGTTTACGTCTCATCTGACGATCCCAATGCCGCGTTACAATTTGCGTGGACCGGCGGTGGCGGTGGAAAACTGCGTCCTGCATCCACGCTCAACGAGATCGGCCTCGATGCCCTCCAGCAAGTTGGTCGAAAGGACCTTTGGTTTGATGGCGCGAAGATGCTCGCGTTTGTTCAATCGCAGAAATATGCATCGTTCTTCGCAGGCAAGATGATTATTCCTGGTAAGCCGGATCCATACCTCGCTCCCTCACTCGTGGCACGCTCCGCCTTTACTGAAATCCCTTCGAATTGGTATTTCGTCGAAATCATCAACGACGAATTCGAAGACATCGCCGTTGTCAGCGAAGATGATAGCCGCACCATGAACACCCAAGAACGTTTGCGCGTCGAAGGAGGTCATGCCTGTGTGCGTGCGGGATATTGGTTCACGCCAGCAAAAGCAGGATCACGTCGTTACTTCAAGGACGGTGAAATCATGCCAGCCTTCGGCACGGATTACGGCGTTACATTCTGGCAGTGGGACGAGAATCAGCTATAAAGTTATTCGTCACTAGAGCGTGTTAAATGTTAGTCCCATTTGATCGGAAATGCGATTGACCAATCATTCTGTGCGCTGTTTCTGCCATTCTTTGAGGGGCGGAGTAGGCGTTTTTGCGTCGAGATTACGGTGCGGAATGTGGTGGTAGTACGGCTTCAAATAGTTCATCAAGATCGCTTCCAGGTCGGCCTCGCTGTCGAAGCGGGTCTGCTGTAGCAGTTCGTTGATGCGACCATCAAGGCGTTCAACCATACCGTCCGTTTGTGGATGACGGCAATGCCAAGCTGCGTTCGACGGCGATCGAGGCGCAGCCTCGTCGAAGGCGTGCTTGCCGCTGGGTTTCTTGTCTTCGGTGGAGAAACAGTCGGTGACTAGCGAGCTGTCATCGGTCAACGTCCTGTTGTCTACCGATCCAAGGGCGACATGTCTTCGCGCTTGAGTCACTTCGCGTCCGTCGTCCACATGATGCCGAAGACCTCTCCGCATGACGATCCGACAGGCCAGAGTACTTGATTTCCTGCCGGACTTTCGGGGTTGTGTTTGATACCGGATGGAGTTACACAGAATTTTACGAAGTCTGAAGGTCGGACAAAATAAGCTTGCCAGCGCTGCCTGGGCAAGTGACAGCAATTGCAAAGGGGGCGATATGAGCACACCAGGAAATCAACTTTCATTATCGGCATGGCACAAGGTTCAGGCGGCCATGCTCTATCATTACGCCTCGCTGGACTACTTGAAAGGCTTGCATCAAATGGTGAGCGAACTAATGGATGGCGAGATTGATCCATTAATAAATCTGGCGAGGGAGCAGCAGGGACGGGATGCCGTATTGAGGGATGCACGGTGGGGCGAAAGGAATACTGTGCAGAACTGGGCAAACAGCGCGTGGCCTTTTTTAATAGATTTTCAACAATCGCTCACAAGAGACATCGCTTTGCGCACCATAGATCAATATAAAATAACTGGCGCCAATCAGTGCCTACGTGGCCTGGATGAATTCTCAATGAACTGGGCGACACCGGATGAAGAGGAGAGAATTCAGGCAATATTGCAAGTGATAAGTCGTTATGCTAGGAATATAAACTATACTATGGATGATTGGCCTAGTAGCCGGTGGGACGATCACGGCTTTGCATATAACTATCCTGAATTTTCGGCGCAGTTTCCACGCATTCCGAAGTTTCGAGTTCGTACAGATGTGACGGCGGAAAGTTCCAAGACGCCGCCACGCACTGGAGTTTACGTTTCATCAGATGATCCCAATGCCGCGTTACAATTTGCGTGGACCGGTGGTGGCGGTGGAAAACTGCGTCCTGCATCCACGCTCAACGAGATCGGCCTCGACGCCCTCCAGCAAGTTGGTCGAAAGAACCTTTGGTTTGATGGCGCGAAAATGTTCGCGTTTGTTCAATCGCAGAAATATGCATCGTTCTTCGCAGGCAAGATGATTATTCCTGGCAAGCCGGATCCATACCTCGCCCCCTCACTGGTGGCACGTTCCGCCTTTACTGAAATCCCTTCGAATTGGTATTTCGTCGAAATCATCAATGACGAATTCGAAGACATCGCCGTTGTCAGCGAAGATGATAGCCTCACCATGAACGCCCAAGAAGGTTTGCGCGTCGAAGGAGGTCATGCCTGTGTGCGTGCCGGATATTGGTTCACGCCAGCAAAAGCAGGATCACGTCGTTACTTCAAGGACGGTGAAATGATGCCGGCCTTCGGCACGGATTACGGCGTTACGTTCTGGCAGTGGGACGAGAATCAGATGTAAAAGTATTTACGACAAAGACCTACTAAACTGCACAGGAGAACGTCCATGAAAGGCGTGATTCGATTGGGTGATCTGACCAGTCACGGTGGCAAGGTTGTGATCGCATCCGCCACCTCTTCGGTCAATGGCCTTGCCGTTGCACGGCAAGGTGACGCATGTGTCTGCCCCATCCCCGGGCATTCGATATGCGTGATCATTGAGGGTGACCCGTCCGTGTTGATCGGCGGGGTTCCGGTTGCCTTTCACGGCCACAGGACGTCATGCGGTGCAAGCCTTATCTCTTCCGCCTTCACCTCGGGAACACCATAAATCACGCGTATGGGAGAGTGTCGGGTAAAGACGGCCCGGCGACCAAGCCGCCTTAGCCCCCGCCGGCGTACCCGTTCTGGCGCCACGCTTCGTAGACGACCACGGCCACCGTATTCGACAGGTTCAGGCTGCGGTTGCCCGGCATCATCGGCAGGCGGATGCGCTGGGCCGGCGGGAACGATTCGCGCAAGGCCGGGTCCAGGCCGCGCGACTCGGCGCCGAACACGAATATGTCGCCCGGGCGGAACGCGGCATCCGCGAACGGCGACGAACCGTGCGTCGTCATCGCGAACATGCGCGTGCGGTCCGGCTGTGCGTCGGCCAGGAAGGCGTCCCAGTTCTTGTGGACCTTCATCGTGGCGTAATCGTGGTAGTCGAGACCGGCGCGGCGCATCTTGGCATCGTCCAGCGGGAAGCCGAGCGGCTCGACCAGGTGCAGCTGCGCCCCCGTGTTCGCGCACAGGCGGATGATGTTGCCCGTGTTGGGCGGGATCTCGGGTTCGACCAGTACGACGTGAAACAAAGCTATCTCCTTGGGTTACGGGTGGGGCGGCGTGCGCGCAAATACAAAATTCGTCACGCGCGCCGCGCCGAACCGTTTAAAAGTGGCGGCCAGTTCGCCCAGCGTGTGGCCGCTCGTCATGACGTCGTCGACGAGGCCGACGTGGCGGCCTTCGACGAGGTCCGGGTCCTCCACGGCGAACGCGCCACGCACATTCTTCGCCCGCACGCTCGGCGCGACGCCCGACTGCGCCGGCGTGTCGAGCGTGCGCAGCGCCAGCGCCGGATGACATGCTACCCCGAGCGCCGCCGCCAGGGGCCGCGCGATTTCCAGCGCCTGGTTGAAGCCGCGTTCGACGAGCCGGTTCGGCCCCAGCGGGACCGGGCACAGCAAATCGGGCAGCGGCAGGCCGGGGCGGGCGAGCACGGCATCGCGGATCTGGCGCGCGAACCACGGCGCGAGCGCGAGGCGGGCGCCGAATTTTAATTGAAGCACGAGCTGGTCGAGGGGAATTGCGTAATCGACGGCGACGACGGTGGCGTCGAAGGCGGGTGGGTCGCGCAGGCAGGAGCCGCAAATGTTATCGTCGTGCTCGCGCTTATCAACGTCGTCCCCGCGCAGGCGGGGATCCAATTTTTCATGCGTCGTCGGCAGCGCGAAATTGGGCTCCCGCCTGCGCGGGAGCGACGGTAGGGCTGCTAACGGGTTCGCACACTGCCCGCAACGCACCCGCCGCACCCCCGCATACGCATCCCGGCACGCAGTACATACGACATCATCGCACCCGCTCCCGCACAGGGCGCACATCGATGGCATCAGCACGCGCAGCCAATGCCGCAGGGACAAATAACGGGCCGTCATCGTAAGTTCCACCCATCATGTACACTCCCGCCATTATCCCATTCACCGCAGCCCCATCATGGTTTCACCCCAAGCCCCGTCGAAGATGAGCGCCCCGATCGATCCGGTCCGCGTGCGCCAGCTGTTCGCCGACCCCGCCCGGGTCGCCCCTTCCGATTTCCTGCGGCGGGAGATCGCCACCCGCATGTTCGACCGCCTGACGCTCGTCAAGACGGCGCCGCGCCAGGTGCTCGACGCCGGCTGCGGCGCCGGCGTCGATATCGCCGAATTGCAGAAACGCTATCCGGCTGCGCAGGTGCTCGGCCTGGACGCCGTGCCGGCCATGCTGGCGACCGCCACGGCCGCCACGGCCGCCACGTCGGCGCCGCGCTCCTTGTTGAGTCGTTTGCTGCCGGCCAAAGCCGGCATCGATCTCGTTTGCGGCGACTTCGGCAACCTGCCGTTCGGCCCGAACTCGCTCGACCTGGTCTGGTCGAACCTGGCATTGCACTGGCATCCCCAACCCGACCGCGTGTTCGCCGAGTGGCGTCGCGTGCTGCGCGTGGATGGTCTGCTGATGTTCTCGAATTTCGGTCCGGACACGTTCCGCGAACTGCGCGCCGCGTTCGCGGCGATGGACGAGACGCCGCACACGTTGCCGTTCGTCGACATGCACGACTTCGGCGACCAGCTCGTGGAAGCGGGGTTCACGACGCCCGTCATGGACATGGAACAGATCACGGTGACGTACGACACGGCCGACAAGCTGCTGGCCGACGTGCGCGCGTTCGGCGGTAACCCGCTGGCCACGCGCCGCCGCGGCCTCGTCGGCCGGGCCGCGTGGCAACGCATGCGCGACGCGCTGGAAGCAGGGC
>NZ_JBKYMO010000008.1:0-44396 GCF_047302915.1 Massilia sp. CT11-108
ACGCACGACGGCGGCGCCGGCAGGGTCAGGGGTTCCCAATGGGCGCCGCCGTCGTGCGTCGCCAGCACCAGCGACCACAGGCCCACGGCGATGCCTTCCCGCTCGTCGAAGAAGTGGACGCCGAACAGCGGCCGGTCCTCGTTCGTGTCGCTGCGCTGCACGGTCCAGGTCTCGCCGCCGTCGGACGTACGCAGGATCACGCCCCAGTGGCCGACGGCCCAGCCGTTCTTCGCATCGGCGAAGGACACGGCCGTCAGGGTCGACGATACCGGCACCGCGCGCGCCTGGCGGAACGTCTTGCCATGGTCGTCGGACAGCAGCACGACGCCGTAGTCGCCGACGCCGACGATGCGCGCGCCGGCATGCGTCGCGCCGAGGATGGTGGCTTCGCCGGCGTACGCGGTCGGCACGGCCGGCTGCTGCCTGAGCGCGGGCGCCGTCGTGCCTTCCGCATGCGCGCAGGCGGCTGCCAGTGCCAGTACGAGGGAAAGAGAAAAGCGTGTCATGTCGGTTCCTCGATCAGTGGGCAAGAATGCCGGGTGCCTGCACGGGCTTGCGGCGCGGGAAAAGGCGCTCCAGCCAGACCGCGAACGCGGGCAGCGCCGTCATCGCCATCACCATGTTGATCATGAACATGAAGGCGAGCAGCTTGCCCATGTCGGCCTGGAACTTCAGGTCGGAGAACGCCCAGGTGGCGACGCCGATCGCGAGCGTGATCGCCGTGAAGATCGTCGCCGTGCCGACTTCCAGGATCGAGTGCTCGATGGCCTTGACGATGCCCTGCCCCTGCGACAGGTGCAGCTGCAGGCGGTTGTAGATGTAGAACGCGTAGTCGACGCCGATGCCGACCGCCAGCACCATCACCGGCAGGGTGGCCACCGTCAGGCCGATGCCTTCCACTTTCATGAACCAGTAGCCGATGAACGTGCCGACCGTCAGCGGCAGGCAGCACGCCAGCACGGCGCGGAAGTCGCGGTAGACGACGGCGACGAGGATCACGATTGCGGCGTACACGTACAGCATCATCGGCAGCTCGCTGTGCTCGACTTCCTCGTTGACGGCGGCCAGTGCGCCGGCATTGCCCGACGCGAGGCGGATCGTCACGCCCGGCAGCACGTTCGCCTGGCGGAACTGCTTCACCGCCGCGATCACGCGGTTGATCGTCGTCGCCTTGTGATCGGCCAGGAACAGGTGCACGGCCGTCATGCTGCAATCCTTGGTCATGAACCCGCGCACCCGGCCGATCTCGGTCGACAGCGACGCATAGTTGGCCGGGTCGATCGGCACGACGGCCATCTTCGGATTGCCCTCGTTATAGCCTTCGTTGTAGCTGCGCAGCTGGCCCGCGTAGGAGCTCACGGACAGCACGCCCGGCGTATGCTGCAGGGCCCACACGAACTTGTCCTGGTAGGTGCCGATGGCGACGTTCTCGCAGGAGCCCGGCGGCGCCTCGAAGATCACCGTCAGCCAGTCGAGGCCCGTGTCGTAGCCGGTCGAGATGGCGACGGCGTCCTGGTTGAAGCGCGCTTCCGGACGCAGTTCGGGCGCGCCCGGCTGCAGGGTGCCGATCACGCGGTCGCGGCTCTCCCAGGCGGCCAGGCCGAACACGCCGGCGGTGATCACGATGACGACCAGCGCATTGCGCGGCTCGGCCACGCGTGCCAGCGTACGGAGCCAGTTCGAACGCTTCTCGCGCTGTTCCATGGCCTTTTGCGCATATTCCTTCGTGAACGTGAAGTACGACGCGGCGATCGGCAGCATGGCGAGGTTCGTCGTGATCTTGAAGAACACGCCCAGCGACGCGGTGATCGCCAGTTCGCGCACCATCGGGATCGGAATCAGGATCAGGGTGATGAACGAGACGAACGCCGTCACCAGCGCCAGCACGCCGGGGATCAGGAGGCCGGTAAAGCTCGCGCGGGCAGCCTGCTCCGTCGTCTTGCCGTGCGAGAGCTCGCGCATGATGAAGTTGATCTGCTGGACGCCGTGCGACACGCCGATCGCGAACACGAGGAACGGCACCAGCACGCCCAGCGGGTCGAGACCGAAGCCGAGCAGCTTCAGCGCACCGAACTGCCAGACGAGCGACGTCAGCGAACAGACGATGGGCAGCAGGGTAAAACGCACGGAGCGGCAATACCAGTACACCGCCAGTGCGGTCAGCAGCAGCGCGACGACGCAGAACTGCAGCACGGACCGGGCGCCGTCCGCGATGTCGCCGATCTGCTTGGCGAAGCCGATGATCTGGATCTCGAAGTCCTTGTCCTCGAATTTTTTGCGCAGCTGCTGCTCGAGCAGGTGGTTGTACTGGACGTAGTCGATCTTGTTGCCGTCCTTGTCGACCTCCGCCAGCTCGGCGATGATCATCGCGCTGGTCTGGTCGCGCGAGACCAGCGTGCCGACGAAGCCGCCCTGGTTCGTCGAGCGCTGGATGTCCGCGATCAGTTCCGGCGTCAGCAGCTCGGGCGTGATCGTCCCGGCGATCACGGGATCGGCCCGGAAGCCCTCCTCCGTGATCTCGTTGACGAAGCTGTTCGGCGTCCACAGCGACTGCACGCCGAGGCGGTCGATGCCGGGCAGGTAAGTCACGGCCTGGGTGACGTCGAACAGGCGTTTCAGGCCCGGCGCCGTCCAGATCGTGCCGTGGCGCGCCTTGACGACGACGTTCAGGCGGTTCGCGCCCAGCACGTCGTTGCGGTATTTCTGGAACGTGGTGATGTATTCATGGCCGATCGGCAGCTGCTTTTCGAAGCCGGCCTCCATGCGCAGCTGCACGGCGAAATACCCCATCGCCGCGGTGAACAGCGCGAGCCAGAGCAGGAACGGCGTGCGCCAGCGGAAGCACGCGTCTTCCAGGGATTTCAACAGGCGCGGCAGGCGGCCGGGCGTGCCGGGTGACGTGGACACGATGACGCTCCCTTCAGAAGTTACGGGAGACGTAGGCGCCGACGAAACCGCGGTCGCGCAGCGGCTGGTCGAACACGCGCTCGCCGCCCCAGAAGCGGCCATAGTTCACGGCGAACTGCCACGTGGCCGGATTGCGCATGAACGTGAGCGTCAGGTTGGCGGACTTCGCGCCGTTCATGAACAGGCCCATGGTGTTGGGCGTGCGGCCGTTCACGGCCTGGAAATAGTAGATCTCCGGGACCACCTGCCAGCCCGGCACGATGGTGCCGTCGTACACCCAGCTGAAGTCGACGTTATAGCCCCACGACGTCTTCGTGCCGACGGATTCCGGCGTGCCCGCGGCGTTGAACTCCTGGCCCCAGCCCCACAGCCCTGCCGCGACGGGATCGGCGCCGTACATCGATTTCAGGTGCGGGTAGCGCACGACGACGGTTTCGGCCATGAGGGTGGCCGTATCGGCACCGCCCAGCGCCTTGAGGATGCCGCCGTATTCGCTCGGCGTCAGGCTCAGCATGCCCGTCACGTGCCACTGGAATTTCTTCTCGTCGACGTAGCAGTTGCCGCGGTTGTAGCTGCAGCCGCTCGCCGCCGGGTTCAGCGCCACCGGATCCTTCGGCCGGTACGACAGCTCGGTGCCGATCGACCAGTCGCCGACCGGGAAGTTGGCGCTGATGCCGTACAGCGTGCGGCCTTCCGGGAACACCCATGCCGGGCCATTCGCGACGCTGAGCTGCGGCGCCTTGTCGTGGTAGCGCATCGCATAGAAGCCGACGTTCAGCGACGTGCCTTCCGGCTGCCAGCGCAGCGACGCGCCGTACTGCCCGCCGTTCTTCGCCTCGTGCTTCGCGAAGCCATATTCCGCATAGCCCTTGCCCAGGCCGTTCGCGACCGACCAGTAGCTGCCGGTCGGCGGGAAGTAGTTGTCGTTCCAGTTGGCCTGGACATAGCCCTCGAAGTTCAGGCCGTGGCCGAGGCCCGTGGCGAAGCTGGCGATGGGCGCCGGCAGGAACACTTCCTTCAGCTGCGTACCCGGCTGCGACAGGCGCATGATGTCCTGCGCGTTCGTCTGGTTGATCCCGCCCGGCAGGAACAGGCTTTCGCCCCAGCTGATCACCTGGTTGCCGACGCGGACGCGGGCGCGTTCCTCGCCCAGCGAGAATTCCTTGCTGACCCAGAAGTCGAGCAGGCGCGCCTTGAAGCGCAGGTCTTTTGCGGCCGAATCGGTCAGCGAGCCTACGTCCGGCGGGTTCGCGGCGCTGGCGTGGCCGGTGGTGCGGGTCGACGCGAAGTCGCGGATCCAGCTCACGCGGCCGAGGAATTTCCAGTCGTCCGGCAGCTTGAGCAGCAGGTCGTGCGTGCCCTTCAGGTACGTGGTGAACGCGTCGCCGCGGTCGTAGTTCAGGTCCCCCTGGTCGCCCAGGCCGCTGGTCGGCGCCAGGCAGCCGGCCGGTGCGCCGTCGCCCGTGGCGCCGGCCGTGACCAGCGTGCAGGCCTGCTTCTGGGCGCGGATGCCGATGCCGGCCGTGACCGTCGAATCGAAGGAGCCGGAAATCGATCCGGACTGGAACGTGGCCGCCTGGGCTGCGCCGGCCCAGGCAAGGAACACGGCGAGTGCTGCGCGCGTCTGTTTGGTTGTCATCCTGTTTCCCGTCTTGTTATGCATGTTGTGGTTCGCTGTCGATGCCGGCGGCTGCCGGGGTACGATGCATCCTAATGGTGGTGTTTCGGGCGCCGGTATCGAAAACTGGCAATTCGCCGCTCACGCCCGGCACGATGAGGACGCCGAGGATGTGGAGTGCGTTGTCCATGCTGCCGGTGGCCGTCTTGATGCCGCTCGCGCGCGCCTCGGCCGACAGGTGCGACGCCGGGATCGCCCAGAAGATCGGCATCGCGGCGAACAGCAGCACGGTCGCCGTCGACAGCAGTGCCAGCGCGCCGATCGCATTCGGGATCACCGAATACAGGCCGCCCAGCACGCCCGCGACCATCACGCCGGCGAAGAAGATCGACATGACGGACGCGCGCCGGCGCGGCGGGAACCAGTAGGTCAGGTACAGCACGATGCCGGGGAAGAAGCCGGCTTCGAACACGCCGAGCAGGAAGCGCAGCAGATAGAACTGGTCGGGCTCGCGACGAACATCATCGCGACGGAAGCGGCGTCCCACGACAGCATGATGCGCGCGAACGTCTTGCGTGCGCCGTATTTCGCCGGCAGCAGGTTGCTGGGCACCTCGAACAGCACGTAGCCGACGTAGAACACGCCGGCACCCAGGCCGTACATGGCGTCCGTGAAGCCGATGTTGATGCGGTCGAGGAAGGATACGACGTAGCAGATGAAGAGGAACGGGATGATGCGGCGGGATATCTTGCGGTAGAGCGCGTCGTCGGTGCCGTCGGCGGTTGCAAACGGCCCCCCGTTCGCTCGGGCGGTAGCGTGAGCCATGCGTGTCTCCGGATTTTATTATGGAATCCATGGCAGGAGCGCATGAGGTATGTGACAATCTCATAGCGCTCATACCTGTTATGAACGCCATGAGTGCAGCGTCAGAGTCCGCCCATGGCGACGTACTTCAGTTCCATGTATTCCTCCAGCCCGTGGCGCGATCCCTCCCGGCCGATGCCGGACGACTTGACGCCGCCGAACGGCGCAACCTCGGTCGAGATCAGCCCCGTGTTCACGCCGACCATGCCGTATTCCAGGCGGCGCGACACGCGCCAGGCACGCGCGTGGTCCTTCGTATAGAAGTACGCCGCCAGGCCATATTCGGTGTCGTTGGCCAGCGCAATGGCCTCGGACTCGTCGGTGAAGCGGAACAGGGGCGCGACCGGTCCGAAGATCTCTTCCTTCGCCACCGCCATCGCTTGCGTGGCGTCGGCCAGCACCGTGGGCTCGTACCAGCTGCGGCCCAGCGCATGACGGCGGCCACCGGCCAGCACGCGCGCGCCCTTGCCGAGCGCGTCGCCGACCAGTTCCTCGACCTTGGCCACGGCCGCGTCGTCGATCAGCGGACCGACAGTCACGCCGTCGTCGCGGCCGTCGCCGACCTTGAGCAGGCCGACGGCGGTTGCCAGCTTCCCGGCAAAATGGTCGTAGATACCGTCCTGCACGAGGAAGCGGTTGCTGCACACGCAGGTCTGGCCCGCGTTACGGTATTTGGACGCGATGGCGCCGGCGACGGCCGCGTCGACATCGGCATCGTCGAACACGATGAACGGCGCGTTGCCGCCCAGTTCCAGCGACAGCTTCTTGACCGTGTCCGCGCATGCGCGCATGAGGTGGATGCCGATCGGCGTCGAGCCCGTGAAACTCAGCTTGCGCACGACGGGGCTTGACGACATCGCGCCGCCGATGGCGCTCGCCTTGCCCGTCACGACGCTGAACACGCCGGGCGGCACGCCCGCGCGCACGGCCAGTTCGGCCAGCGCCAGCGCCGACAACGGCGTCTGCTGCGCCGGTTTCAACACGATCGTGCAGCCGGCGGCGAGCGCCGGCGCCACCTTGCGCGTGACCATCGCGGCCGGGAAGTTCCAGGGCGTGATGGCGGCGCACACGCCGACCGGTTCGCGCGTGACGACCAGCTGGCGGTCGCGTGCCGGCGACGGGATCACCTCGCCGTACGCGCGCCGGGCTTCCTCGGCAAACCATTCGATGTACGCGGCCGCGTAGGCAATCTCCCCCTTCGCCTCGGGGAGCGGCTTGCCCTGCTCCGCCGTCATGATCGCGGCCAGGTCGTCCTGGCTGGCCAGCACGAGGTCGTGCCAGCGGCGCAGGATGCGGGCGCGTTCGGCCGCCGTCGTGTCGCGCCACGTCTGGTACGCGGTATCGGCCGCCGCGATCGCGCGCTGGGTCTCGATGGCGCCGCAGAACGGCACGTTGGCGATGGTGGTGCCGTCGGCCGGATTGACGACGGGCGCGGTGGCGCCTTCGTCGGCGTCCACCCAGGCGCCGCCGATGAGGCAGGACTGGCGCAGCAGCGCCGGATCGTTCAGTTCGAGCATGGGATTCCTTTCAATATGCGGCGCCGGCCTTGACGCCGTCTGCCTTGAAACGCGCGGCCAGCGCGACGGCGGCATTGCGCAGCAACAGCGCGTCGACGCCGACGAGCACGAAACTCGCGCCGATGTCCCGATAGCTTGCCGCCAGCGCCGGATCGGCCGAGAACACGCCGGCAGCCTTGCCCGCGGCGGCGATCTGGCCGATGGCGCGGGCGACGGCGTCCCTGACCTCGGGGTGGCCTGGATTGCCGAGGTGTCCCAGCGAGGCCGCCAGGTCCGACGGTCCCACGAACACGGCATCGACGCCGTCGACGTCGAGGATGGCGGCCAGGCCGTCCAGCGCGGCACGCGACTCGATCTGCACGATCAGGCATTGCTCGTCGTCGGCACGCGCGACATAATCTGCGACGCCGTTCCAGCGTGCCGCGCGCGCCATCGCCGTGCCGACGCCGCGGATGCCGTGCGGCGGATAGCGCATCGCGCGGACCAGCGCTTGCGCCTGTCCGGCCGTCTCCACCATCGGCACCATCAGCGTCTGCGCGCCGGCGTCGAGCAACTGCTTGATGGCGCCCGGGTCGTGGTCGCGGGTGCGCACGACGGGCCGCACCGGGTACGCGGCCAGCACCTGCAGCTGGGCGATGATGATGCGCAGGTCGTTGGGACCGTGCTCGCCGTCGATCAGCAGCCAGTCGAAGCCCGTGCCGGCCACCAGGTCGGCGACGTACGGCTCGGCCATCCCGAGGAACAGCCCGATCTGCTGCTCGCGCGCGGCGAGCGCACGTTTGAAGAGGTTGCGTGGCATGTCCATGCGGCCTCCTTACACGAAGCGTGCGCCGATCGCGCCCAGCGTGCCGTAGTCGATGTGGAAGGTGTCGCCCGGACGGATCTTGACGGGGCGCGTGAACGAGCCGGCGAGGATGACCTGCCCCGGTTCCAGCGCCACGTCGAACGGCGCGAATTTCTTCGCCAGCCACGCGATGCCGTTGGCCGGGTGATTGAGCACGCCTGCCGCGACGCCGCTTTCCTCGATTACGCCGTTGCGGTACAACAGCGCCGCGATCCAGCGCAGGTCGACGTCCATCGGCTTGATCGGACGGCCGCCCATGATGATGCCGACGTTGGCGGCGTTGTCGGAAATGGTGTCCATCACCTTGCGCGGGCGCCCGGTCTCCGGATCGATGCGGTGGCAGCGCGCGTCGATGATCTCGACGGCCGGGATCACGTAATCGGTGGCCGACAGCACGTCGAGCATGCTCACGTGTTCGCCGGCCAGGCGGTCCTTCAGGATGAACGCCAGTTCCACTTCGAGCATGGGATCGATGAAGCGGTCGCACGGGATGTCGCTGCCATCCTTGAACACCATGTCGTCCAGCAGCGTGCCGTAGTCCGGTTCGTCGATCTGCGACGACATCTGCATGGCGCGCGACGTCAGGCCGATCTTGTGGCCGATGATCCTGCGGCCCTCCGCCAGTTTCAGCCTGATCCACTCGCGCTGGATCGCATACGCGTCGGGGATCGTGATGTCGGGATGGTCGAGCGAGATCTGGCGCACCTGGCGGCGGCTCTTCTCCGCTTCGTGCAGGCGCCAGGCGGCGTGTTCGATGGTGGTTTGGTCGAGCATGTTGGTCTCCTTCCGTGTCACGCGGCGGGCTTCTTGTAGCGCGCGTGGATGTTGTTCTGCTTCCAGGTGCCGGCTTCGCTGAACTCGGCGATTTCCAGCGACAGCGCCAGGCCACGCCGGGCGTACAGGTCGGCGAAGTGTTCCGTCATCAGGCGGAACAGCGCGTCGCCGGTCCGCTGCTTCGTTTCAGGCGACCGGCCGCTGCCGATCTTCAGCGTGGCGTGGACGAACGCGTCGTCCTGGCTGCCATCGGCCACGCACCAGTCCAGCAGCCGGATGGCACGCGAGCGGATGCCGCCCGTCGGGTAGACCCCGCCCTGGGCGATGAGGACGTCGTTGGCCCGCTTCAGCAGCGCGGGCAGCGCGACCTCGTCGTAGATGTTGTCGGTGCACTCGAACGTGAGGTGTGGCATCGCATGCCTCACACGGGCAGGATGGCGTTCAACTGCCCGGTGCCGGACGAGCCGAAGTAAGGCGTCACGATCTCCGCCCTGCCTTCGTAGTCGTCCCAGCCGAGGGCACCGAGCAGCATCGCGGTGTCGTGCATGAAGCCTTCGCCGTGGCACTTGGTCGCGTACTCGGGCAGCATGCCGCAGAAGGTCTTCCAGTCGCCGTTCTTCCACAACTCGACGACGTGCCGGTCGGTCGTTTCGAGGAATGGATCCCAGACCTTGTGCAGGAATTGCTCGGACACGCCGTTCTGCGCGAAGCGGTGCGACAGCGAGCCGCTGGCGAAGATCGCCACGGTGCCGTCGTACTCCACTTCGATCGCGCGGCGGACGGCACGGCCGAATTCCACGCTGTCCGGCAGGTTGTGCGCCATGCACAGCGCCGCCGCGGAAACGATTTTGAAACGCTTGTCCCCGTTCATGTAGCGCATCGGTACCAGCGCGCCGTATTCGAGGCCGAGGCTCGTGTCGTCGTGGGCGCGGGTGTGCACCCCGGCCCGCGTCGCGGTGTCCGCGACCAGCTTGCCCAGCTGTGGATTGCCGTGGTACGCGTACGGCAGGTTCTTGATGAAGTGCGGCAGTTCGTTGCTGGTGTAGATGCCTTCCCAACGCGGTGCGCAGTTGATGTGGTAGCCGCTGTTGACGAGCCAGTGTGTATCGAACACGACGATCGTGTCGACGCCCAGTGCGCGGCAGCGGCGCGCGATTTCCTTGTGGCCGTCGATGGCGGCCTGGCGGCAGCCCTTGTGCGGTCCGTCCTGCTCGGACAGGTACATCGACGGCACGTGCGTGATCTTGGCCGCGAGTGCGAGTTTGCCCATGTCGGTCTCCTCCTTCGTTGTGTCAGACGCCCCAGCGCGGGATGGGATGGTTGCCGTACGAGATGGCGACGTTCTTCGCCTCGCAGAACACCTCGTAGCTGTAGTGGTTGCCCTCGCGGCCCGTGCCGGACGCCTTGACGCCGCCGAACGGCTGGCGCAGGTCGCGCACGTTCTGGCTGTTCACGAACGTCATGCCCGCTTCGATGGCCTTCGCCATGCGCATCACGCGGCCCGTGTTCTCGGTCCACAGGTACGAGGACAGGCCATACACGGTGTCGTTGGCGAGGCGCACGGCCTCTTCTTCCGTCTTGAAGCGGATGATGCAGGGCACGGGTCCGAAGATTTCGTCCTGTGCGATCTTCATACGGTTGTCGACGTCGGCGAACACCGTCGGCTGCACCCAGTTGCCGCCCTTGAGGTGGGCGGCAACGTCGGGCGTGCCGCCGCCGTAGACCAGCTGCGCGCCCTCGCGCTGTCCGAGCTCGATGTAGCCCGTCACCTTGTCCCAGTGGCCGCGGCTGATCAGCGGCCCGATGATGGTGTCCGGATCGAGCGGATCGCCCACCTTCAGCCGTGCCGCGCGGCCGGCGAAGTCGGCGACGAACTTGTCGTAGATCCTGTCGTGCACGAGGATGCGCGACCCCGCCGTGCAGCGCTGACCGTTGTTCGAAAAGATCATGAAGATCGCCGCGTCGAGCGCGCGCTCGTAGTCGGCGTCGTCGAAGATGATGAAAGGCGATTTGCCGCCCAGCTCCATCGAGAATTTCTTCAGGCCGGCCGCCTTGACGATGCGGTTGCCGGTGGCGGTCGACCCCGTGAACGAGATCGCGCGCACGTCCGGATGCGCGATCAGCGGCTCGCCCGCCGTGTGGCCGAAACCGTGGACGACGTTGAACACACCCGGCGGAATGCCGGCTTCCAGTACCAGTTCGCCGAGGCGGCTCGCGGTCAGCGGCGACAGTTCCGACATCTTCATCACGGCCGTGTTGCCGAGCGCGAGGCAAGGTGCCGTCTTCCACGTCGCGGTCATGAATGGCACGTTCCACGGCGAGACGAGCGCGCACACGCCCACCGGTTGCCACAGCGTGTAGTTCAGGTGGCCCGTGTCGGAGTCATATGTTTCGCCGTGCTGGTGCTGGGCCAGTTCGGCGAAATAATAAAAATTGTCGGCGGCGCGCGGGATCAGCGCCTTCTTCGTCTGGCCGATGACCTGGCCGCAGTCGCGCGTCTCCAGCTCGGCCAGTTCAGGCACGTTCGCGGCGATCAGGTCGCCCAGCTTGCGCAGCAGCCGGCCGCGCTCCCTGGCGGGCGTCGCGGCCCAGCCGGGAAACGCCGCCCTGGCCGCGGCGACGGCAAGGTCGACCTCCGCCTGCCCGCCACTGGCGACGGTGGCGAGCACCTCGCCGGTGGCCGGATCGATCGTGTCGAACGCATCCCGGCTGTCGACCAGCTTCCCGCCGATCAGGTGTTGTACGTGTTGGGTCATGGTTTACTCCTTGTCCTGGACGATGGTGTTGACGAGCGTGCCGATGCCCTCGATCCCGGTCTCGACGACGTCGCCTGCCTTCACGTCGGCGAGACCTTCGGGTGTGCCGGTCAGGATCACGTCACCGGGGTATAACGTCATGAACGAGGACAGATATTCGATCAGCGTCGGGATGTCGAAGATCATGTCGGCCGTCGTGCCCCGCTGCGTGGTCATGCCGTTGACGCGCGTCGTGAGCTTCAGATTCATCGGGTCGGGCACGTCGGCGCGGTCGACCAGCCACGGCCCCAGCGGCGTGCAGCCATCGCGGTTCTTCACGCGCAGGTTCGGGCGGTACCAGTTTTCGAGGTAGTCGCGGATCGCATAGTCGTTGGCGACGGTATAGCCGCGCACGATGTCGTAGGCGTGCTCCTTCGGGACGCGGTAGCCCTGCTTGCCGATCACGACGGCCAGCTCGCACTCGTAGTGCATGTAGCTCGCGTCGGCCGGCCGGCGCGTCGACGCGCGGTGGCCGACGATGCCGTTCGTCCCCTTCAGGAAGACCAGCGGCACCTCCGGCGCCTTGAACGCGAGTTCCTTCGCGTGGTCGGCGTAGTTCAGGCCCAGTGCGAAGACGGTGCCGGCCTCGATCGGCGCCAGCCACGCCACCTTGTCTTCGTCGAGCCGGCGGCCGTCGGCGAGGCGCACGCGCCCGTCGGCGGCGTGGGTCACGTCGTGGATGGCGCCCTCGAAGGCGATGCGTCCGTGTTTCATCGTGCGCCTCCTTCGATCGTGAATGCCAGCGTGCCCAGGCCGTGGGCCGACACGCGCACGCGGCTGCCGATATGGGCGCGCGGGGCGCCGTAGCGCACGCCGACCAGCAGCACGTCACCGGCGCGCAGGGTCATGAATTCGGTGACGTCGGCCAGCAGCTGCGCCGGATCGCGCAGGAGGCTGGACAGCGCCCAGCCATCCGCCACGCAGCCGTCGATGTCGATGCCCAGCGCCACGCGCGACAGGTCGCGCAGCGGATGGATGGTGCCCAGCGGGAGCGCGCCATCGAAGCATTTCTCGCGTATCGCCGGGCGGTAGTAACTGGCGTGCGGCAGGCTCAGGTCCGCCGCCAGCACGATGCCGGCCACGGCATCCAGCGCATCGCGCGGCGCCACGATCGGCCTCGTGATGAGCCGGCCGGCTTGATGTACAACACCGGCGCCCTGGGCGCCCCCTTGTAGGGCGCGGCATCGAGGTCGCCGAGCGCCCTCGCCGACGCGCTGTCGTTCAGCACCACGCCGTACACGGTGGCCGTGGGCGCGACGCTATCCCGGATGAATTGCATGAGATTGTCTCCTTCGCGAAAATTCATTAAGATGTTAATCATTAAGATGTTAACGAGTCAACCGGTTTTTCGCGCAGCGTGTCGGGCGAGGGATCGACTACAATACGGCCATGGTCAAGAAAATCGAGTATCGCAACCTGCCCAACATGTTCCTGAAAGCCAGGGAAGTCCTGCTGGGCCAGTTCCGTCCCATCATCACGCACTTCGGGCTCACCGAGCAGCAATGGCGCATCCTGCGCGTGCTTGCCGACGCGGGCGAGCTGGAACAGCGGGAGATTTCGGAGACATGCGTGATCCTCGGTCCGAGCCTGACCGGCGTGCTGTCGCGCATGGAAGACATGGACCTGATCGTGCGCACGCGCATGGAGGAAGACCAGCGCCGCGTGACCGTGCGCATGACGAAGCTGGGCGAGAAGATCGTCGACACGCTGAGCCCCCTGATCACGCAGCAGTACCGCAACCTCGAACAGGCGTTCGGGCCGGCGCTGATCGCGGAGGTCTTTTCCGTGCTGGACAGGTTTGTCGACGCGGACCGGGAAGCGATCCGGCAGGTCGAGCTGCCGGATCGGCGCGCCGTCGACAAGGAGATCGCGCGGCTGATGAAGTAGCGCGCAAGGAAACGCCCCGCGCGTGGCGGGGCCTCGTGCCGCGTTATTGCTGCGGAGACGGCGCCTCCACATTGCGCCGTGCAATCGCGAACGCTGCGCGCAGCACCTGCAGGTCGCCGATGTGGTTCGCCAGCAGCAGGATCAGCTGGGCGTTGAGCATCTTGCTCTGCCCGTCGTCCAGGTCCTGGTGCGTGTCCACCAGCATCTCGTAGAAGGCATCGTGGTCGGCGATGTTCGGCTCGACGTTGAGCAGCGTGTCGGTTCGGGCGTTCATGCGTGCTCCACCTGGCGTTCGGTTTGAGGAATGGCGTGCGGCGCCGCCGCGTTGCCGGTGGCACGCGCCACGGCCGCGCGGACCGCTGCCGTGTCGACGTAGCGCCAGCGGGCGCACACGTGCTGGTCGGGACGCAGCAGGTACAGCGTCCCTGGCCTGGCGTCGTAGCGTGCGGCGAGCACGCCATCGACGTCTTCCAGCATGCCCGGCTGCGCCTGGCCGGCCGGGGCCACGACGAGCGTCTGCACGGGAATGCGTTCGCCGCTCAGCATCTCGAGCTCGCGCAGCGTCCCGGCATCGTTCTCGGCGCCGGCGAAATACAGGCCGGTGAACTCATTCCCCGTCTGCCACAGGAGCCAGTCCGCTGCGCCCTGCATGCGCACCGGCGCATCCGAGGCCGGCGAACCCGGACGCATCGCCGCGCTGAACACATCGCTGTCCGGCGTGTTGAGCGCCGTGTCGCCATACACGGACGGCATCGACAGGCGGCCGCTGTTGACCAGCTTGCGGGCGAACGGGAACTCTTTCGACAGTTGCAGCACGGCGTCGCGGAACAGCCGGCTCACCGCGCTCTTGGGCGTGATGAAGTCGGTGGCGCGCGTCGAGTTCAGGATGTTCTCGTCGGCCGCATACTCGCGTTCGCGGGCATACGTGTCGAGCAGCGCGTCGGGCGCCTTGCCTTCGATGACGAGGCGCAGCTTCCAGGCCAGGTTGTCCGCGTCCTGGATGCCGCTGTTGGCGCCGCGGGCGCCGAACGGCGAGACGCCGTGGGCCGAGTCGCCCGCGAACAGCACGCGGCCGTGGCGGAAGTCGTCCATGCGCAGGCAGCAGAACGTGTAGATGCTGACCCATTCCAGTTCGAACTGCGTGTCCTTCCCGAGCAGCGCCTGGATGCGCGGGATGACGCGTTCCGGCTGTGTTTCCGCGACGGGATCGGCATCCCAGCCGAGCTGGAAGTCGATGCGCCAGACGTCGTCCGGCTGGCGGTGCAGCAGCACCGACTGGCCCGGGTGGAACGGCGGATCGAACCAGAACCAGCGCTCGGTCGGGAAGTCGGCCGTCATCTTGACGTCGGCGATCAGGAAGCGGTCGCGGAACACGCGGCCGTGGCTTTCCAGACCCAGCAGGCGGCGCGTCGCGCTCTTGGCACCGTCGGCGGCGACCAGGTACTGGCCTTCGAGCACGTATTCGCCGTCCGGCGTCTCGACGGTCAGCACGACGTGGTCCGGATGCTGCAGCAGGCCGACGACCTTGCTGCGCCAGCGCAGGTCGATATTCGGCAGTTCCTGCGCGCGTTCGTGGAGGTAGCCTTCCACGTAGTACTGCTGCAGGTTGATGAACGCCGGGCGCTGGTGGCCCTGTTCCGGCAGCAGGTTGAATTCATAGACCTCTTCGTCGCGCATGAACACGCGGCCGACGTTCCAGCTGACGCCCTTGTCGACCATGCGCTCGCCGCATTGCAGGCGGTCGAAGATCTCGAGGGTGCGCTTGGCGAAGCAGATCGCGCGCGAACCGGCGGAGAGCTTGTTGTCGTCGTCCAGCAGCACGACGGGGATGCCCTGCTGCGCCAGGTCGATCGCCGTGGCCAGCCCGACCGGGCCCGCGCCGACGACGATCACCGGATGGCGCCTGGCGTCGCCGGTGGCTGGCGCGTAGTCGAATACGCACCGTTGGTAGTCGATATCCATGTCTACTCCCGGTCAGGCCTGCAGCGAGTGCCACATGTCCTTGTCGCGCTCCGCGGTCCAGATGCGCGGATGCTTGATGCCGCTGGCCTCGTCGTAGGCGCGCGTCACGTCGAACGGCAGGCAGTGCTCGTAGATGAACACGTGGCCGAACTTCGGATCCATCTTGCTGCGCGTGTGCGCCATCGCTTCCTTCAAGGTCATCCTGGCGGCCACGGCTTCCTTCGCGGAATCCAGCAGCGTCGTGACGAAATCCTTCGTGTAGTCGATGCCGGCGTTGACCTCCTGCGGGTTGACCAGGGCGGGACCGCGGCCCGGCACCAGCTTCTCGGCGCCGAGGGCGCGCAGCGCTTCCAGCGTGGCCGGCCACTCTTCCAGCTGGGCGTCGCCCGTGTAGGCGGCGGCGTCGAATTCGACCAGGTCGCCCGAGAAGCAGATCTTCTGCGACGGGATCCAGGCGATGGTGTCGCCCTTCGTGTGGCCCATGCCGATGTGCGCCAGGCGCACTTCGAGCTTGCCCATGAAGATCGTCATCTCTTTTTCGAACACCATCGTCGGCCAGGACAGGCCCGGCACGGATTCGACGCCCGCGAACAGGCGCGGGAAGCGTTCGATCTCCGATTTCATGTCCTGCTCGCCGCGCTCGGCGATCAGTTCGTAGGTCCCGCGCGATGCGATGATCTGCTCGCCGCCTTCCTGGAAGTAGGCCGATGCGCCCAGCACGCGCACGGCGTGGTAGTGGGTCAGCACGACGTACTTGATCGGCAGGTCCGTGACGCTGCGGATATGCTTGATCAGCGACTGGGCCATGATCGGCGTGGCGGTGGTGTCGATCACCATCACGCCGTCGTCGCCGATGATCACGCCCGAGTTCGGGTCACCTTCCGCGGTGTAGGCATAGGCGTTGTCCGACAGCTTGATGAAGCTGGTCTTCTTCTCTTCCAGGTCCGCTTGCGAAGCGAATTTTTTTTCTGCCATGATGCAATCTCCTCGATGATGCCGAGCTTGTTGTCGGTAGGCAGACGATACGAGTTGCCGTATTATCCGTAAATCGGGTAACGTCGATAACCACTATGAACACCATACATAACGCGGACCTCGACCTCAATCTGCTGCCCGTATTCGATGCGTTGATTCGCATCGGCAACGTCAGCCGTGCGGCCGAGGAATTGAACATGTCGCAGAGCGCCGTCAGTCACGCGTTGAAGCGCCTGCGCGCCTTCTTCGGGGATCCGCTGTTCCTCAAGACCGGCAGCGGCATGCAGCCGACGCCGCGGGCGCTGGAACTGCGGCAGCCCATCCTGAACGTGATGGGCACGGTGCGCGGCGAACTGCTGGTGCGCGAAGGCTTCGATCCGACCGTCGCCCGACGGTCCTTCACGCTGTGCCTGACCGACATGGGAGAACTGATCTTCCTGCCGCGGCTGATTTCCCGCCTGCGCGGGGCGGCCCCCGGCTGCACGTTGCGTACGCTGCAGTTGCCGATGGACCGGGTGCCCGACGCGCTGGAAAGCGGCGAGGCCGACCTGGCGCTCGGGTCGCTGCACGCGATGCCGGAGGGGTTGTACCAGCAGCAGCTGTTTACCCGCTCCTTCGTCACCATCGTCAACCGGAGAAACCGCGCCATCGGCGACGTGCTGTCGCGCGCGCAGTTCTTCGCGCTGGAACACATCGTCGTGTCGATGTCGGGGCGCATCGAGGATGCGTACGATGCCGTGGTCGACGAGCTGGCCGGCCCGCGCCGCATCTATCTCACGACGCCGCACTTCCTCACGGTGCCGATGATCATCGAGCAGAATCCGCAGCTGATCGCGACCGTGCCGCGCGAACTGGCGACCAAGTTCGCCGGCTATAACAGCATCCGCATGGTCGACACGCCCGTCGCCGTGCCGCCGTTCGCGATCCGCCAGCACTGGCATCCGCGCTTCCAGCACGATGCGGCGAACACGTGGCTGCGCCGGCTCGTCAAGGAGACGTTCGACACGCACCCGGAGTGAAAACGATCACTCGGCGAAGTGCTCGGCAACCAGCGTGCGCAGCCAGCGGTTGCCCTCGTCCTGGTTGTAGCGCCGGTGCCAGAACATATTCGTTTGCAGCGCCGGCAGCTCGAGCGGCGATGTCACGGCCTCCAGCTGGAACGGCGCCGCGGCCCGCTCGGCCAGCTTTTGCGGCACGGTCGCGACGAGGTCCGTCGTGCTCACGATGTACGGTACGGCCGCGAAGTGCGGCACGCTGAAGCTGGCCGCCAGGTCGATCCCGGCCCGCGCCAGCGCCTCGTTGATGGCGTCGTACGGGCTTTCCATCGACGTCACGACGAGGTGACGCACTCCGCCCAGGCGCTTCATGCCGAGCGTCTCTCCCGCCAGCGGATGGCCGCGCCGGAACAGGTGCACGTACGCCTGACGGAACAGGCGGCGTTGATACAGCACGGCCGGGGCGTCGGCGAACGCGCCGATGGCGAGATCGACGCGGCCCGCCTCCATCTCCGTACGCAGGTCGACGAGGCCGGCCCGCACCGACGCGATGTCGACTTGCGGCGCCAACTGCGCACAGACCTCGACCAGCCGCGGCATGAAATACATCTCGCCGACGTCCGTCATCGCGATCGTGAAGCGGCGCCGGCTCGTGGCCGGATCGAACGCCTGCTCCGGACGCAGCGCCTGCTCCATCAGGCCCAGCGCGGCCGCCACCTGCTCGGACATGCGCTCCGCGTACGGCGTCGGCTGCATCCCCTCGGTCGTGCGCACGAACAGCTCGTCGCCGACGCTGCGGCGCAACCGCGCCAGCGCATTGCTGACGGCCGACTGCGTCACTTTCAGCCGGCGCGCCGCGCCGGAAATCTGGCGCTCGCGGAACACTTCATGAAAGACCACCAGCAGGTTCAGATCCAGTTCGCGCAGCTCCATCCGGGCACCCCATTTACATTGGAAATAGTCATAATTTTTCCATTTATATCGTAAAATCCACGCGACTGCACTACATTGTCCCTGTACGCAACGTCCAGCACAGGAGACAACGTGAGCCTTACCCAAGACCACGCCGGCTACCAGTCCGGCTTCGGCAACGAATTCGCCACCGAGGCACTGCCGGGCGCCCTGCCCGCCCACCAGAATTCCCCGCAGCGCGCGCCGTACGGCCTGTATGCCGAGCAGCTGTCCGGCACCGCGTTCACCGCGCCGCGCGCCGCCAACAGGCGCAGCTGGCTGTACCGCATCCGCCCGTCAGCGATGCACCAGCCATTCAAACAGATCGACAACGGCCGCATCGCCGGCGGCTTCGACGACGTCGCCGCCCCGCCGAACCAGCTGCGCTGGGATCCTCTGCCGATGCCGCAGGTGCCCACCGACTTCATCGGCGGCTGGGTGACGATGGCCGGCAACGGGTCGCCGGCCGCGCAAAGCGGCTGCGCGATCCACCTGTACGCCGCGAACCGCGACATGGGCCACCGCTACTTCTACAGCGCCGATGGCGAACTGCTGATCGTGCCGCAACAGGGCCGCCTGCACGTCGCGACCGAGATGGGCGTGATCGACATCGAGCCGCAGGAAATCGCCGTGATCCCGCGCGGCGTGCGCTTCCAGGTCAGCCTGCCCGATGGCGAGGCGCGCGGCTACATCTGCGAAAACTTCGGCGCCTTCCTGCGCCTGCCGGACATGGGCCCGATCGGCTCGAACGGTCTCGCCAATCCGCGCGACTTCCTGACGCCGCGCGCCGCGTATGAAGATCGCGAAGGCGATTTCGAGCTGGTCGCGAAATTCGGCGGCAATCTATGGCTTGCTTCGATCGGCCACTCGCCGCTGGACGTCGTCGCCTGGCACGGCAACTACGCGCCGTACAAGTACGACCTGCGTCACTTCAATACCATCGGCTCGATCAGCTACGATCACCCGGACCCGTCGATCTTCCTCGTGCTGCAGGCGCCGTCCGACACCCCCGGCGTCGACACCCTGGACTTCGTGATCTTCCCGCCCCGCTGGCTGGCGGCGGAGGACACGTTCCGCCCCCCCTGGTTCCACCGCAACGTCGCCAGCGAATTCATGGGCCTGATCCACGGCCAGTACGACGCCAAGTCCTCCGGCTTCCGTCCCGGCGGCGCCAGCCTGCACAACTGCATGAGCGGCCACGGTCCGGACGAACCCACGTTCACGAAAGCAAGCGACATCGACACGCGCTCCCCGCAGAAAGTCGACGACACGATGGCCTTCATGTTCGAGACGCGCGACGTCATCCGTCCGACCGCGTACGCCCTGTCCTCGCCGCAGATCCAGCCGGATTACTTCCAGTGCTGGCAAGGCTTCAAGAAGCTCTTCAATCCGAATAAGGCGTAATCATGCAACTCAACGAAACCCACGATCCGTCGCTCGCCAGCTGGGTCGATTCGGCCAACACGCCGGACACCGATTTCCCGATCCAGAACCTGCCGTTCTGCGTGTTCCGTCCGCGCGGCAGCGCCCAGGCCTTCCGTGGCGGCGTCGCAATCGGCGACCGGATCGTCGACCTGGCCGCGCTGGGCGACGCGCTCGACGATGCGGGCAAGGAAGCGCGCGCCGCCGCCGTATTGGCTGCGCGGGACAGCCTGAACGACTTGATGGCGGCCGGCCCGCAGGCGTGGTCCGCGCTGCGCCTCGCGCTGTCGCGCCTCCTGCGCAGTGGCGCCAGGCCGCGCCCGGAACTGCTGGTGGCGCAAGCGGACGCGGAATACGCGGTGCCGGCCCGCATCGGCGACTACACCGACTTTTATACGTCGATCCACCACGCGACCGCGGTCGGCCGCCTGTTCCGTCCCGATAACCCGCTGCTGCCGAACTACAAATGGGTGCCGATCGGCTACCACGGCCGCGCATCGACCATCGGTGTCTCGGGCCAGACCTTCACACGTCCGCGCGGCCAGACGCGCGGTCCCACGGATGCGGAACCGAGCTTCGGCCCGTGCAAGCGTCTCGATTACGAGCTGGAAGTCGGCATCTTCGTCGGCCCCGGCAACGACCAGGGCGCTCCCATTCCAGCGGACCAGGCCGAGTCACACGTGTTCGGCCTGTGCCTGCTGAACGACTGGTCGGCACGCGACGTGCAGGCCTGGGAATACCAGCCGCTGGGGCCCTTCCTGTCGAAGAATTTCGCGACGACGATCTCGCCGTGGATCGTCACGCTGGAAGCGCTGGCACCCTACCGCGCCGCGTGGCAGCGCGACGCCGCCGATCCGCAGCCGCTGCCCTATCTCGACTACGCCGACCTGCGCGCGCGCGGCGGCCTCGATATCGAACTCGAAGTGCTGCTGGAGACCGAGACCATGCGCCGCAATGGCGAGGCCCCGGCACGCCTGTCGCAGTCGAACTTCCGTCACTCGTACTGGACCGTCGCCCAGCTGATGGCGCACCACACCGTCAACGGCTGCGCGCTGAACCCGGGCGACCTGCTCGGCTCCGGCACGCAGTCCGGTCCGGAAGCCGCGGAAGCGGGCTCGCTGCTGGAGCTGACCGTCGGCGGCAAGCAGGCGCTCCTGCTACCGAACGGCGAGAAGCGCGTGTTCATCGACGATGGCGACCGCATCGTGCTGCGCGGCTGGGCCGCCGCCCCCGGCCGTCCGCGCATCGGCTTCGGCGAAGCGTCGGGCACCGTGCTGCCGGCGAGGTGACGCATGAAACTGCATACCTACTTTCGCAGCTCGGCGGCCTATCGCGTGCGCATCGCGCTGAACCTCAAGGGCATCGCGGCCGAGATGGCGCCCGTGCACCTGGTGAAAGACGGCGGCGAGCAGTTCAGCGCCGCCTATGACGCCCTCAATCCATCGCATCTGGTGCCGCTTCTGGAAGACGACGGCATGCTGCTGACGCAGTCGCTCGCGATCATCGAATACCTCGACGAAACGCATCCCCAGCCGCCGCTGCTGCCGCCGGATTCGCGCGGCCGCGCACGCGTGCGGGCGCTCGCGCAGGCCATCGCGTGTGACATCCACCCGATCAACAACCTGCGCGTGCTGACATACCTGAGCGACGAGCTGGGCGTGTCGGCCGAACAGAAAGGCGCATGGTACCGCCACTGGGTCGCGCTGGGCCTGCAGGCGCTGGAGACGCAGCTGGCGCGCGATCCGGGGACGGGCCGCTTCTGCCACGGCGACACGCCCACGATCGCCGACTGTTGCCTGGTGCCGCAGCTGTACAACGCGCGCCGCTTCGAATGCGATCTGGCGCCCTACCCGACCGTGGTCGCGATCGCGGAACGGTGCGAGGAACTGGCCGCGTTTGCCGCTGCGCGGCCGGAGCGGCAGGCGGACGCGCAGTAGGCTCGCCGTTACCAGTGTGCTCCGTTCAGCCCGTGATCGGGCCGGACGGCGTCGCGGCCGCATCGTTGCATGGTGTCAGGGCCGGTCACAAATACTCGACGTTGCCATCGACACTGATCGACTGCCCCGTGATGTTCGCCGCGGCCGGTGAAGCGAGGAACAGCGCCATCGCCGCAACGTCCTGCGCCGTCACCATGCGGCGTAACGAGATCTTCTTCAAATACTCGTTTCGCATCTCGTCGACGGTGACGCCAAGTGCCTGTGCCCGCGCCGCGATCACGCCGTCCATGCGGGGGCCTTCGACGACACCGGGCAGGATGGTATTGACGCGGATTCCCACCGGCCCCAGCTCCATCGCGAGCGATTTCATCAACCCCATGATGGCCCATTTCGTCGAGGCATACGGAGTACGATAGGGGTAGCCGAGCCTGCCGGCCACCGACGAGATGGCGATGATGCTTGCGTTATCGGAGGATTGCTTGAGTGCCGGGACGGCGTGCTTCAAGAAATAGAATTGGCTGTTCAAGTTGGTGTCGATCGTTCTTTCCCAATCTCCGGTGGCGATGTCTTCGACCGCCGCGGTAGGGCCGGCGATGCCGGCATTGTTGATCAGGACATCGATGCCGCCAAGCCTCGCAAGCGCTTGCGCGATGACGTGCTCGACCTCGTCCGCCTTGGCGACATTGGCCAAGCCGGTGAAACAGCCGGGATGTCGCGCCTGTATCGACCGCAGCGCCACGGGGTCGACGTCACACACAAAAACGGCGGCCCCCGCTTCCAGGAATGCTTCGGCAACGGCAGCGCCGATGCCGGCAGCCGCGCCCGAGATGAATACCCGCAGTCCCGCTTGAGGTTTCAAGAGTTGAAAAGTCTTCATGGCTGTATGGTTGTTTTAAGAACGCCTGGACCGCCAGGCCGCATGAAACGACTAGATGACGAGTCCGCCGGAGACCTCGATCACGGCACCGTTGATATAACTGGCGTCGTCGGACGCCAGGAAGGCGTACAGATTGGCGACTTCTTCCGGCCGGCCCAGGCGCCGCAGAGGAACCTGGCTGCGCATCTTGTCCAGGACCTCGTCGGGCACCGTGGCGATCATCGGCGTCTCCACAAAACCTGGAGCGATCGCATTGACACGGATGCCCTTGGGGCCCAGCTCTCGGCTCCACGTCTTCGTGAAGCCGATGACGCCGAACTTTGCCGCTGAATAATTGGTTTGACCAAAGTTGCCGTAGATGCCAACGATGGAGCTCGCGTTGAGAATCACGCCCTTCCCTATGGCAGCCATGCAGTCCGCCACTGCCTGCGACAAGAAAAAGACGGCCCGCAGGTTGACGTCGATGACGTCGTCGAATTGTTGCTCGGTCATCTTTTGCAGGCGCGCGTCGCGGGTAATGCCGGCATTGTTGACCAAGGTATCGATCCGTCCGTATTTCTTGCATATGAATCGGACGAGCGTTTCGATGTCGTCGCGCGAGGTGACATCCACCGCGTAGCCTTCCGCCGTACCGCCACCGGCGCGACATTCCGCAGCCACGGCGGCAACGCCCGCCGCATCCAGGTCGCACGCGATAACAGTCGCGCCTTCCCGTGCGAATTTCAGGGCAGTCGCCTTGCCGATACCCTGGGCCGCGCCGGTGATGATGGCGACGTTGTCAAATAGTTTCATCGTATTCCTCGGTTTTCAATCATTGGCAGGTCGCCGAACGGCGACGCTCCCGCTTTCAATGGCTCAAGCACGAGCCTCCAATCCGACCGCCACGCCGGACTCCCTGGCGAACGCGATGGCCAACAGCGGCACCAGCAGCAGCCCCAGGATGGCGGCGACCAGGATCACCAGGAAGCCCGATTCACTGCGTCCCGTCGCCGACTCCGCCATACCGAACAGATAGGGGCCGACGAAACCGCCCAGCAAGCCGACCGTGTTGATGAAGGCCAGTCCGGCCGCGGCCTGGATTCCGCTGAGACGCTTCATCGCGATGCTCCAATAGGACGGGAGGACGCCGCCGGCAAAGAAGGCGGTCACGGCGAGCAGCAGCACCTTGCCCACCAGGCTGGCAGTCAGGATGAAGGCGGCTGCGCCAAGGACCAGTCCGAAACTCAACGCGCCCAGATAGCGCGAATCGCTGGCGACGCGGCGATGAATGCGCGGCAGTACCAGTACGCCGAGCAGGAAGCCCAGGCCGACGCTCGCGGACAACAACCCGACCACCAGGGGAGAATCGATCTTCATCTGGCTGATCATTGCCGGGGCAAAGAAGTACAAGCCGACGAAGGCGACCTGGTTCAGGAAGTAGATCAGGCCGATGAGGATCGTCGTGGGACGCTTGATCGCCGCCACCCAGTCGCTGGAGAAATACTCGGCATGCTGCGGCACGTCGGCCTGCGCCTGGTTCTCCAACGCGGCCGCTTCATCCCTGTTCAGCCAGGCAGCTTCACTTGGGCGATCCGGCATCTTGAAATACAGCACCATGCCCAACAGGATGCTCGGGATGCCTTCGACCAGGAACATCCACTGCCAGCCATGCAGGCCGCCATGGCCATCCAGCTGCAGCAACGCACCACCGATCGGATTTCCCAGGAGAAGTGCCAGCGCCGGCGCGGTGTAGATCCACCCGATGGCGACCGGCCTGTCAGCCGTCCCGAACCACAGCGTCACCATGTACATCAACGCGGGGAACAGGCCGGCCTCCGCGATACCCAGCAAGACACGCATGATGTAGAACGACCGCTCGCCGGCGACGAACATCATGCCGACGGACAGGATGCCCCACGATACGGCGATCCGCGCAATCCAGCGGCGCGGGCCGATACGATGCGCCAGGAGGTTGCTCGGCACCTCCAGCAGGGCGTAGCCGAGGAAGAAGATGCCGGCGCCCAGGCCGTAGGTAGCTGCACTGATACCGACGTCGGCTGCCAGGTGCACTTTCGCGAGTGCGACATTGGTGCGGTCCAGAAAGGACATGAAATAGATCGCGCACATGAGCGGAATCAGTTTCAGGAACGCCTTCCTCGTGGCTCGTCGGTGCAATTCGTTGGAAAGGCTTGGAATCTGGTTCATGATGTCTCCTTGGATAGGCGTTGTTTTATTCTGCGCGGTCCGAGCAGGCTCAGGAATACAGGCCGGCATTACCCTTCAGGCCCAACATCTCCCGCGCCTCGTCGGGCGTGGCGATCTCGAAGGACAGTTCCTCGAGAATCCGCTTGATCTTGCTGACCTGCTGGGCGTTGTTCTCGGCCTTGGTGCCCTTGCTCAGGTAGACGCTATCCTCCAACCCCACCCGCACGTTTCCGCCCATGATCGCCGCCATCGTTACCAGCGCCATCTGGTGGCGCCCCGCTCCCAATACGGAGAAGTGATAATTCTCCCGGCCAAAGAGCCGGTCCGCCGTGTTGCGCATGATCGTCATGTTTTCCGGATCGGGACCGAGTCCCCCCAGGATGCCGAAGGCGGCCTGGATGAAGAACGGCGCCTTCACCAGTCCCTGTTCCACGAAATAGGCAAGGTTGTAGAGATGGCCGACGTCATAGCACTCGAATTCGAAGCGCGTGCCATGCTGGCCCAGCTCCTGCAGGATACGTTTGATGTCGTCGAAACTGTTCTTGAAGATCGTGCCTTCCATGCCCCGCACGAAGTCCCGCTCCCAGTCGTAGCGCCAGGAGGTGATTTTCGAGGCAATCGGATGGATGGAGAAATTCATTGTGCCCATGTTCAAAGAGCACATTTCCGGCTTGGCGAGACGCGGGTAAGCCAGGCGCTCATCCAGCGTCATGCGAGTACTGCCCCCGGTGGTGATGTTGATCACCGCATTCGTGCGCCGTGCGATTTCCGGCACAAACTGTTCGAACACAGCGGGTGCGGGCGTCGGACGACCGTCCTGCGGATCACGGGCATGCAGGTGAATGATTGCCGCGCCCGCCAACGCGGCATCAATGGCGCTGTCGCGAATTTCCTCAGGGGTAATCGGCAGATATTCCGACATGGACGGAACGTGCGTGGCACCGGTGATGGCGCAGGAGATGATGACTTTTCTTGTCGGCTTGCTCATGAATATGTTCCTGCCATGTGGATGGCGTTCTCGATGCCGGCAGCACATACGTCTCCCTCCCGGGGAACGAATGGGATGTACGCGGCGTGTCTCTGGTTTCTAATAAAGAAGCCCGCCTGCGCGGAGCTCCCGGGTTATGGACCAACGATAGTGAGTCGGATTACGTCAAGTTGCCTTGCTCAACGACTTCAGCGCTTTCTTCAAAAACCGACGGCACGGCATGCCACAGTTCCGATCTGATCTTTTCCAGCGGCGGGAGCGGTGATGGCCTGGGCGACCACGGAATAACGCGACCATATGTAATCGTTTGCCACTGCCGCCAGCAGCAACGGCGCCGCGGCCAACAACCATCCGCAGGCCGGAATGCTCCCGTCCACCTCCTGCTCCGACTGTTGCCAATCCCTGATGTCCACGTCGCTGATCATGCTGGTTCACCTCTTGCCGTGTAGCGGCTGTCTCCGGTTGCTGATAATGCTAGTGTCCTCAAAACGCTCCTGGAAAACTATGTATGACCGCACACATTCAATGGGTTCAAAGTGTGCGGTTATGACATTGCTGGTCCGGAACGCGTTGCGAGAAAAGTTATGCAGGCAATGATCGGGTGGTGCGCGCACGCGCCATTGGCGCCATAGCGGACCGGTGCCCCGGCGCAGTTGCCGCGGCCATGCGGAACACGCTCACCACCGCGGCCAGCTTCGCGGCCTGTTCCTGCATCGCTTCGGACGCTGCCGCCGCTTCCTCGACGAGCGACGCATTCTGCTGGGTCACCTGGTCCATCTGGGCGATGGCCTGGTTGATTTGCTCGATGCCCTGGCCCTGCTCCTGCGCCGCGCCGCTGATCGCGCCGATCATCGTGCTGACCTTGTTCACGCTTGCGACGATCTCCTGCATCGTCGCGCCCGCTTCCTCGACCAGCTTCGCGCCGTCGTTCACGCGTGCGACGGAATCGCCGATCAGGGCCTTGATTTCCCGGGCGGCCGTGGCGGAACGCTGGGCCAGGTTGCGCACTTCGCTCGCCACCACGGCAAAGCCACGGCCCTGCTCGCCCGCCCGGGCCGCCTCGACGGCTGCATTCAGCGCGAGGATATTCGTCTGGAACGCGATGCCGTCGATGACGTCGATGATGTCGACGATCTTGCTCGACGATTCGTTGATCGACGTCATCGAGTCGACGGCGCGCGCGACCACGGCGCCACCCCTTCCCGCCGCCTCGGCGGCGGAATCGGCGAGCCGGCTCGCTTCGCGCGCGTTGTCGGCGCTGTTCTTCACGGTCGACGTCAGTTCTTCCATCGAGGCCGCCGTCTCTTCCAGCGAGCTGGCCTGCTCTTCCGTACGGCTCGACAGGTCGAGGTTGCCGCTGGCGATCTCGCGCGATGCCGTCGCGATCAGGTCCGTGCCCGAGCGCACGTCGGCGACGATGCCGGCCAGGGCGTCGCGCATGCGCTTCATCGCGGCCATCAGGCTCGCCTCGTCGCCAACGCGCACGGGTACCTCCATGCCGAGGTCGCCGGACGCGATGCGCTGCGCCACCGTGACGGCGCTCTCCGGATCGCCGCCGATCGAGCGTTCGACGCTGCGCACGACGAACCAGACGATCGCCGTCAGCAGCGCGCCGATCACGGCCACCCAGGCAGCCGCGCTGGCCAGCTGGGCGTCGAACGCACGGTCGAGGTCGTCGACGTAAAGGCCGGTCAAGAAGTACCAGCCCCACGGTGGATACGCCTGGACGTACGTCAGCTTGGGCTCCGGTTTCTGCGAGCCTGGCTTGACCCACACATATCTGATGAAACCGGCGCCGCTTGCCTTCGCAGCGGCGATGCCGTCCACGTACGGCCTGCGCCCTTCCGGATCGACGTTCTGTCCGACCGGCGTCCCATTCAGTTCCGGCTTGATGGGGTGCATCAGCACGATATTGTCGTTGTAGCTGACGATGTAGCCGGTGGCGCCGAAGCGCAGCGCGCGGATCCGGGCCAGCGCCTCCTTTTTCGCGTCGTCAAGGGATAGCGTGCCCGCGGCGGCGAGGGCCGCGTACTCCTTGGCGATGGACGCGGCGATCTCGCCGGCGTTGGACAACTGGATCTTGCGTTCCTCGAGGCGTAACGTCCGGCTCTGCAAGATATTCACGCTGAACACGGCCAGCAGGCAGATCCAGCTGAGGAATAGAGGAACGAAGAGTTTTTGGCGAAATGTAATTTTCATGATAGTGACCCGTCATTTTGGTGCATCGCCGGCCGACGTAGCGTGGGCGTGCAAACGTCCTCGATCACCCGCTTGCAGATCGTTGAGGTATTTCGGTTGCACCGAACGTATTCGTCAAATTGACTCGATGATTTCCGCAGCTGTGCGAAACCCATCTGCAGCAATCGGGACGCCGCAATAGATGGCTGCATGCAGCAGGACTTCCCGTATTTCCTCTGCCGTGGCGCCGTTATTGAGGGCGCCACGCACATGACCTTTCAGTTCATGTGTGCGCCCGAGCGCAGTCAGCATTGCAATCGTGACCAGGCTTCGCGTCTTCCTATCGAGCTCGGTGCGGCACCACACGGTTCCCCAGGCATTCCGGGTAATGAATTCCTGCAGCGGCATCGTGAAGTCGGTTGCATTGGAGAGCGCGTCGTCCACGAATGACTTGCCCATGACTTCCTCGCGCACCTGCAAGCCATTGTCATACTGTTGATCCATGAGGTTGCCT
Organism: Massilia sp. CT11-108; assembly: GCF_047302915.1. Taxonomy (NCBI): domain Bacteria; kingdom Pseudomonadati; phylum Pseudomonadota; class Betaproteobacteria; order Burkholderiales; family Oxalobacteraceae; genus Massilia; species Massilia sp. CT11-108. The sequence continues at coordinate 28,190 of NZ_JBKYMO010000008.1, forward strand.
TACCCGGACGAGTTACCCGAAGGATGCTCAGCCTGGTCTCCAGTTACCTATTGATGGGAATACAGCGTCGTGCCTTTTGCAAAGCCCTTGGCATGGAAAATCCACGACCCCTCGCCACCTTTTCCGTCGTTGGTAAGGATTAACATGTCATTCGTTCCAGGCACGAATCCGATGCTGGTCGACCTCATGTTGTGGCCCGTTTCCCGCTTGGGCAGGAGGATCTGTCCGATGGCGATACCGTTCGGATTGAACACAAGGACGCGTCCTTGCGAATACATCGCGACGTAGATATTGCCGTCACTGTCCGAACGCATCGAGTCGGGCGCAAAACCGCTGAAATAGTAAGGTACCGCCGTGCCGAATGGAGCGATCGTCGTAGCTCCGCTCAACTCGACCTTATGGAGGCGCCCCGCACTCAGTTCGGTGGCCCAGAGGACGCTTCCGTCGGGGCTCAGGCAAACGCCATTTGCAATCGCCATGTGGCTCAGTATGGGCGTGATCGTCTTGAAATCCGGCGAGACGTAATGCACGCCGCCGACCGGATTGTCCGAACTGCCCCGGAAGTCGGTGAAATAAAAGCCGCCGTTCTTATCGAACACCAAGTCGTCCGGCAGGTAGCCTGCGCTCGCGGGAACGATGGTTGTCAGGCCGGAGCCGTCCGGATTCAACCAGAAAATACTCCCGGTATCCACGAAGTTGCCGAGGCCCGAGACAAAGATCCTCCCATCCTTGTGAATGGCAATGCCGGCTGAGCCAAGGGAATTCGGTGGCAGCACGGTGCTGAGAACCTTGTCGGGCGTAAGGCGAAAAATCGTACCGCCAAACACGTCGACAAAAAGGAGGTTGCCTTTCCGGTCAAACGACGCGCCTTCCAGTTGCAGACCCTTGTCCGATACCTTGAAGTATGGGGTGGCCGTGATGGTATGCAGCCCGCGCTCGTTCTGCGGAATCGGGAAAGGACCTCGGATATCCGGAGTATAAGCAAGCCCGCGATCCGGGGTCTTCGTGCTGGCGACGCTGTCAAGCGCCACCAGGGCTCCCAACGACCCGACAAGCCTGGTCAGACAGGCGCGACGACCCGACGACGCCGGCGTAAGTAATTCGTTTTTGCTTCGATTTCCCTGGTCCATGTATTGTCTCCTTCAGGTGGGTGAGTCTCACTCTTGGTTTTCCCGTGGACGGAAGCCACGATGTGTTGGCAGTCCGTGCACAGACAGTATGTGAGGCGAGCGGAGACAGAACAATGTGTGGATGAGCCATAAATACGCGATTTTTATGGCATAGAGTTACTTTTCAGGTGAGGCGCCACAGCCGCAACGCAACGTGGATTTCAAGCGCGCGATTAGGATTGCCCCAGTAGCCGAGCATCTCCTCGATACTGCTCAAGCGCTGTCGAACGGTATTCACATGGATGTCCATGCGCATCGCCGTCGTCCTGGCGTTCTGGTTGCTGTCCATGTAGCACAGCAGCGTCTCGGCCAGTTGCGTATTGCGCTTTTCGTCGTAGGCAACCAGCGGGCCGATCGTCGCCTGGAGAAAGGCCTTCAAACTGGCCTCGTCGTGGGTTTCGAAAATCACGGAGTACAGCGCCATCTCGTTTTGATCGACGATCTGGTTCTTCACGCCCAGCCGTCGCAGCACCGCCAGTCCGCGCCGCATCACCGTGCAGGACGCCGGGATTTCCGCCGGCGACAGGATGGGCCTCGAGAGAATGCCGCTGAAGCTGTCGACGAATTCACGTTTGGCGACGGCTGTGAATTCGGTCAAGATGTGCTGCACTTTGGTTGTCGATACAATCATCGCCAGCGTGCCATCGATCTCATCCAATACGAGTTCGGAAAGCGCCGAGCCGGCGCGCAAACGCCGCGCCAGCGAGTCCGGTCGCAAGCCTTCCGTTTCCACGAGTATCAACGACACGGGTTGCGACAAGTCGAGCCCGAACCGCTTCGCCAGCTCCGAGGTCGAGGCCATGTCATCGCGGTGACCGCCTGACGTCAGCGAACGCACCAGCGTCGACACATCGCGGCTTTTGCCGGCTTCCATGCGTTCCTGCGACAGCAGCACGATCCCGATAATGCTCGAACTGCGTTCGAAGGTGCGCACCGGTATCTCGCCGAGGTCTTCCTTGCGAAACAGGAGCACGGCACCGAGCAGGTCATTGCCGCCGATAACGGCGATCGCGCGGCACAATTCGCCATCGCCTTGATACGCAACGACGGAACGGCCGCCTTGCCGGCTGTTCCGTATGGCATTCGTGATGTCCGCACTGATGGCGCCGTGCGGCGTGTACGTGCTCGCCAGCTTGCCGCTATAACCGGGCGCGGCGGCATGGCTGATGACCTGGAATGCCTCATTCAGCACGACGACGCCGCCATTGAGTAGCTGGGCGATCGTTTCGGACAGCGTGTCCAGCGAAGCGCCTTTCGCCAGCGACGACGTCAATTGCTCGTGCGCTTCGGCGGCATTCTGGATCTCACGCACATGGTGCTCGAGCTCGGCGCGTGCCTGGTCCGCGCGCTGGAATGCTTCGTTGGCCTGCTTGAACGCCCGCGCATTGTTGATTGCCACCGCCGCGTGCGTGGCGAGCGTGCTGAGGATGGCAATGTTCAGGGCTGTGTAGGTGCGGTTGTAGCGGTCGGCGATAAACAGCAGGCCGAGGACTTTTTCATCGAACAGGAGTGGCACGCCGGCCAGCCCCGCGATCCCCTCGTCGCGAAAGGTGTCGTCGATCACCGGATCGTGCGGGAAGCGCTTGTCGAGCAAATAGTTGGGCGTATAAAAAGGCAGACGCGTCGACATCACCACGCTGGCAATGCCCAGCCGCCGGCTGACTTTCATTGTCGTCGTATTGAACGAGATCGCGCCGTCCGACGCCAATACCTGGAACTCGTCCTTGTCGGCGTCGTACACGGTCAGCCAGGCGACATGCGAACCGAGCAGGTTCCTCGCGCGAGTGACGATGGCGCCGAGCAGGCTTCCCACGTCGAGGCGGCTGGTCAGGTCCTTGGCCGATTCGAACATCGCCAGCATGCCTTGCTCGCTCAACTGGTGCAGGTCGAGCCGGTTCTTCACCGCCAATGCCATCCGGGCAACCTCAATCGATCCGGCATTCCCTTCGTCTTCCTTGCCCAAGGCCTCCGCGCGCGCGAGGTGTGCCGAGAATTCCTCGATCGGCGCATTGCGGTGCAGCAACGTGATCAGTTCGGTAGCGAGGTCCGGGGACATTTTCATATGCAAGAGAAACCCTATGGAAGCGTAATCCAAATGGTGCACGCCAACCGCCGGCACCGTTGTCGCGTGGACTTTAGTTTATCCCACTGCAGCCAGCCATGTCATAACCGCACACTTCCAACGTGTTGAATATGTGCAGTCGTACATAGTTTTTCAAAGCTTATTTGGGGACACTAGCATCCAACAAGCACGCGGCAGTCGTACAGGAGACATCATGGAAAACCAGCGAAAACCCAAATGGTCCAGGGATGACATGGCCAGGGCAATTCGCCGTAATGAATTCATCCCTTTCTTCCAGCCCAAGATCGACCTTGCTACCGGCACTGCGTCCTGCGTGGAGATCCTGGCGCGATGGATCCATCCTGACCTGGGCATTCTGCCACCCAGACAATTCATCAGCCTGATTGAACAGGCCGGCTTGATCGACGAATTTACCGATAGCGTCTTTCGGCAATCGCTGCTCGGTGCCCGCGACAACAAGCTCATGGATGGGGTGGGAATGGCCATGAACTTTTCATCGGCCACCCTGGAAAATCCCCGTTTCGCAAGCCGCATATGTTCGATGGTCAACGAGCACGGCATACCGTTTGATCAAATCACCATTGAAGTTACCGAGACCACCTTTCCGGAAAATTTTTCCTCAGTCCTGGCGTCGCTCAGCATCTTGCGCGACAGAGGCTTTCGCATTTCAATCGACGATTTCGGCACCGGCTACTCCTCGCTGAAATTGCTGAGCAAGCTGCCTTTTACCGAGTTGAAGATCGATCGCATCTTCATCGCAGGGATTTCCGAAGACAGAAAACTGACCGGAATTCTGGAGGCCATTGTGCAGTTAGCCAGAAAAATGCACTTGCGCACTGTCGCCGAAGGGATCGAAACGAAGGCACAGCTGGATTTCATTCAGAGCCTCGGTTGTAACGTCGGCCAGGGATTTTATTTTAGCGCCGCAATGAGAAATATCGATGCTGCCATGAGAAACGTCGAGCGCCGGAAAGTTCGCAACGAGGCACTGCTGATCGCAGCCTGAAGGCCTTTTTTGTTGCCGGCCCATTAATCCCGATTACACGCTGCTTATTTTGCCAGGCACCTCGGGTGCCTGATTGCACCCTCATTTTCTTTCGGAGGCATGCGCGTTCAATCGTCGTGGAAATCGCGAATCCACAAAGTCACGTTGAAGATAATTAGACCAACATATTTTGGAGACAATAATGAAAAAACAATTCATGGGGATGGCCTTGTTCGGTTTGTGTGTTGCGCCCGCATTTGCGGAATCGTCGACGACGTTTTTCGGCGCAGTCGATGTCGGGATTCGCCACATTCAATATTCCGGGAGCGGCTCGGCCACTTCGGTGAGTACGTTCGGCAACTCGCCATCACTGTTCGGCGTCCGCGGCACGGAAGACCTGGGCGGGGGCATGAACGCCATCTTCCTCCTCGAAAGTGCATTTACACCGGACACCGGGCAATCCGCGACCGGTGCATTTGGCGTGCCATTCTTTAACCGTAGTGCCTGGGTCGGACTGAACGGCAACTTTGGCGAAGTGCATCTCGGTCGCGACTGGTCGCCGAACTACGTGAACATGTACTCGTTCGACCCGACTTACAACCTTGGCGTGGGCAATGTTTCGCACTATTCCAATCTGCTCAACCAGGGGCTGGTGCCGAACTACTACTGGACTACGAATGCGATCACCTATTCGACGCCGGGTGGACTTGGAGGCATGTATGGATCCTTCCAGGTGTCCGCAGGCGAAGGCGGAAATGGTTGCAACGGCAACACGGTGTGCGGCACCACGATCCGCCGCTCCGTCAGCGGCCGGCTGGGGTATGCGGGAGGTCCGTTCGAGATCGCAGGCGCGCTCGCGCAAACCGATATCACGTCGAATACCCGCGCTACTTCGTCAACAGGAAAGTGGACCCAGGCGAATGCAGGCGTGAGCTATGACTTCAAGGCCGCGAAGATCATGTTATGGGCTAATACGGACAAATTTGTCAATCTGCGCGAATCGCGGGCAAGTATTGCTGCGGTAATTCCGGTCCAGAACGACCATGCCTGGATTTCCGCTGTGGCATCGCGTTCCGACAATGCCGCAAACTCTGCAGGCGTGTACGGAGCACATGGTTTTGCGGCAGGTTATGTACACAACCTTTCCAAACGCACGGCGCTGTACGCGGCAATCGCACGATTGAGCAACCACGGACAAGGGCGATTGAATATCGAAGATATCGGATCTTTTTCGTCAAATACCGTCGCGGGTGGAAGAAGCACGGGCGGGGAAATCGGCATCCGTCATAACTTTTGATTGAGCTTGGCTGCCTGGTCAAAATGCTGGACCGAGGCGAGGATATCGCCTCCAATCAATTTGCCAGGGCGCTTCCAACCTCAAACACTTCATAACATTACTTCCGGCAGGCTAACAGTCACCCCGGATCAAAACGCCTACATCTATCTACGATTGATATCCATGCAATTCAATATGTGTATTTATCCGGGGTCATCCCCTGTGAGGGAGTAGAAATTCGCGTACACATCGCGACGACGAGTGTTGCATGTTAGCGCACAACATTTTTTGATATCACCAAGTCTTCCGCGTCCTTACAGAGCGTAGAACATAGGAATTCAAATATTGTATTGACTGAATCAAAATTAGAATTGGCATTTTGTTAAAGCGAAAAGATACCGTTATATGGCGCCGGCGCGAACCCGCTCTATTCCGCCGGAACAAAAAATATTCAATAAACGGAGATAAGCTTGAAAAACCATAGAACACCATGCCAACCCCGCAGCCGCGTCGGATCCAACGTTTTTACGCTCACGCTGCTGGCAGCGCTCATTTCGAACGCCTACGCACAATCCGCGTCCGAATCGGATAAAACCGCCGGAAAGGAGAATGTCGAGAAAGTCACCGTGACCGGTTATCGCAGTTCGCTGGCCCTGTCTGCGAACGAAAAGCGCGAGAATATCGGCTTGAGCGATACCGTGTTTTCGGAAGACATGGGCAAATTTCCCGATCCGAACATCGCAGACGCGTTGTCGCGCGTACCCGGTGTGACGGTCACCCGGGCGTCGATCGATGGCGAGGGCATGAACGTCTCGATCCGCGGCATGGGCCCGGCATTTACCCGGGTGCTGCTGAACGGTGCGCCGATGGCGTCCGCATCGGCGGGCAGCTGGGGCGGCAATATCAGCGCCAACCGGGAAGTCGACATGGACTTTCTTCCGTCCGAACTGTTCCGCAGCGCGACGGTGTACAAGAGCCAGCAAGCCAGCGTCATCGAGGGCGGCATCGCGGGAACCGTGGACATGCGCAGCGTCCGGCCATTCGATAAAGCCGGCTTCCGGTCGGCCTTTACGCTCAGCGGCAATTACCGCGACAGGGACAAGAAGCCGGGTACGACGGGTTCGGCCCTGATCAGCAATACCTGGAACACCAGCAGGTTCGGCAAGTTCGGGATTCTGGGCGGCGTCGCCTGGGGCATGACCAAGTACCGTACCGACGCATTCGACACGGTCGACATGCGGAACCTCCAGTTGAAATCGTTCCAGGCCAACGCCGCGGACAACCCGAACAGCACGGGGGGCGGGTCGCAATCGACACCGGACAAGGTACCGGCGGGCCTGCCTTTGAACCTGTTGCCGGACTACGCCCGTTCGGTCCTCGTGCCCGGCGCGACAATCGACCGGGCGATGTTATTGGCGCTCAACCCGGGTGCCACCATCCAGCAGATCGACAATGGACTGATGGGCCGCCTGGGCCGGCATCAGGTGTTCGAAGGCCAACGCCGCCGCGCAGGCGAAGTGATCAGCGTGCAATGGCAGCCGAACGAGGACTGGAACCTCTACTTCGACACGGTGTTCGCGCAAAAGCGGAATGAGATGGAATGGCAGGCAATGAACGTGGGCACACGTGCCAATACGCCGATCCCCATCGGCATGGAATTCGATCGCAGCGATTGCACGATCGGTTGCGTCATTACGAAAGCGACCCTGGCCAACACGTTCTGGGGACTGGAATACCGCCCGGATATCGACAAGACCAAGTTCCGCAGCCTTAACCCCGGCTTCGAGTGGCGGCCGAGCGACAAGTGGACGATCGACGGCGCATTCAACTACACGCTCAGCAAGTTCTCCCGCGACATGCCGCAGGTTAAGGTCGCGACGATGGCGGCGCCGTCGGTCATCACCTACGACAACACGACGCCCGGCCAACCGCCGACGTTCACCGGCAACCTGAACCCCAACGATCCAAGCAACTTCGGCTGGTACCAGGCGGGCCAAGGCATGTCGGGCCTGGTCATGGATTTGTACGAACGCAGCAATTCGACGCGCGGCACGCGCCTGAACGTCAAATGGGGCGACGACGACTTCAGTATCAAGGTCGGCGGCACCTACGACGATATCGAACGGCGTTACCGCAGCTATACGGTCGCCGATGCCTGGGCCAACGTTACTTGCGGCAACAACCTCAACTATACGTTCTTCGGTCCGAACACCCAGATCCAGTCCCCCGGTTGCGACGGACGGTACGCCCCGGGGCCGATGACGAATGCCGCCACCGCCTATCCGGGCTACGGTACGGGTTCTTCAGCCGGCCAGACCACGCCGCTGGCGTACCTCGGCTCCCTCGTCCCGAATAGTGCACTGGCAAATTACCTGCAGCCGACGGACCATGGTTTCATTACCCTAGACTGGAACAAGTTCGCCAAAGACACCAATTACCAATATTTCCGCGACAACATTTACAAAGGTTTCTTTAGCGGCAGTGGCGGCTACATCCGTGAAGCCGTGGGTGGCGCCTATGTCGAAACGAATGGCCGGCTGAACGTGTATGGCCGGACCCTGCGCTTCAACGCCGGCGTCCGCTATGCCCGTACGCGGCAGACGATCGGCGACCTCGCGGCCACTGCGGATCCTCGCAACGCGACGCTGCAAAACGGCGGCCTCTATCCTTCCGTTGGAACCTGGTCGTACGAAACCGTGACTTACCACAACCTGCTGCCGTCGGCGACGCTCGCCTATAACATCACGCCGAAGATGATTGCCCGGATTGCCGCGTCGAAATCGATGACGCGGGCGAATCCCGCCGACCTGCGCCAGACCAGGCTCTCCATCGGCGACCAGGGTGCGCGCCAGGGCAGCATCACCAATCCGGATCTCAAACCGTTCCAGGCCAATAACCTGGACCTGGGTCTGGAATACTATATGTCGCGCGACTCCTATCTGGCCTTGGGCGCGTTTGCCAAGGACATCGTCGACCGTCCCGGTACGCATATCGTGCAGTACACGCTCGCCCAGCTGAACCAGATCTATGGCACGGTCGGCCTGACGGCAGCGCAACAGCAATCCGTCGATGCGAGCGGTGGCCCGGACAAGCACCTGGTCGAGATCACCGAGCCCTACAACATCGCGACGAAGCTGAAGATTCGCGGTGTCGAACTCACCTGGCAGCAAGCACTGGATATGTTGCCGGTGAAGGGCTTCGGCTTTACCGGTAACTTTACCTACACCAGGCAGAAAGACGAGACCCCGAATGCGCCGCCCGTCTCCGGCGTGCCGCCACGCACCAACAACCTGACCCTGTATTACGAGCGCAACGGTGTGAACCTGCGCGTGACGCGCCAGTATCAGGCATCCACGGTCGTCAACGTCAACACCGGCCTGACCGTGGCCGGGGGCGCCTACGCATACAGTACCGGGCGCCAGCAGGTGGACTTGTCAGCAGGCATGAATCTGAAAAAGGTCTTCGGTTTCGGTTACAACACGGACCTGACGTTGAGTGTATGGAACGTGAACAACGCGATCAGCCAGACCTACACGCAATTCAACGGCGCCGTGTTCAACCAAAATATCCCTGGCCGCAGTTATACGTTGTCACTGCGTAGTACCTTCTAACACTTTTTGCCGCCCCGCAGTCGCGGGGCGGCGTCCGACTGTCTCCGCACGATGTCAAGGCTCATACTGGATCGCTCTACACTCGGAGCCCGTCCCTCGCGTACGGCCCGCACTTGCCGAAGAAGCGCATGTATCGCCAGACCCGCCATGTCGGCAACTGGATATTTCAGCGTCGTCAGTTCGGGCCAGTTCGATGTTGCAATCGTGGTGTTACCGAAACCCGTAACAGTCAGATCGCCGGGGACAGTCAAGCCGAGACGAAACGCGACCGCGATTGCCGCAGCTGCCATGTCGTCGCTGCTTGCGAAAATCGCCGTTGGACGTTTCGATAAACCGAGCAATCGTTGTGCCGCATCCAGGCCTGATCGATAAGTGAAGTCGCCGCACACGACAAGATGCTCGGAGCCGTCTACCCCATGTTCGTTGACGGCGCGACGATATCCTTCCAGGCGACGGATGCCGACCATATTATCCCTGGGTCCGGATATGAAGCCGATTCGATGATGGCCGAGACGAATCAAGTGGCTTGCCATTTTGTATGCCGCCTCGCGATCGTCGCCATAAACGGCGCTGACATGCTCGTCGCTGAATGCGGACCCAACCACTACGGAAGGCATGTCCGGCTCGCAGAAAGCTCTTGTTACCATTTCGTCCGAATAGGGTGATGGCAAAAAGATCACCCCGTCGACCCGTATGTCCCTGGCGACGACCAGATTCACATTATTGGCGACAGATTGATTAAAGAGATTCAGCAGGAATTCGCTCAGAAAACGGGAATCCTGGTTGTGAACGACACCGATCCGGACAGTTCTGGAACCGGCCAGAATGCGCGCCTGATCATTCGGCGCGTAGTGCAGTGCCTCGAGCGCAGCGGCGACCTTGCGCCGGGTACGCTCGGTGACTGCCGACTCTCCGTTCATGGTTCTCCATACGCTCATGACGGAGACGCCGGCGAATCTCGCGACGTCGGCAAGCGTTGGAATTTCGCCGTGATCAAAACTTCGGCGCGTATCGTCGATCCGAGATTTTTTCATGGTTCGAACCCAGGGAGGTTTCGTGCGGATCTGCGCGCTACCACAAGCAACAACATGTCAAAAAAATGCCCTGTCTGCCTTTCGGTGAACAGGGCATTAATACCCGATTCCGGGCGAGAGGAGACGAGAAACTGAGGTACGAAACCATATTACAGCAACGCACCGAATAACCCGATTCAAATCGTATTCCTGCCGATACAACGAATGAATTGAGTGAAATCCGGTATTGGACCGTTCAATGGACAGGCCGGGAGCGGCGAAGTACCCGGTAGAAAAATCAGCACAAAAAATACCATTATTGTATTTCACCATACAATAAATGCATGGATTAGTATTGATAACTGCACTACCCTAAGTATGATCGGACCAAACGGCATCCACCCCGAACCCGATCTGTTTTTTCAATACGCCAACCGGTACGCTGTGCTCGCGTACGGCAGGTCTTTCCTGGAGGAACCAAAATAAACAATCTTGATAATCTTCACGTCGGCTGACTCATGATTTAAGGAATAAATCGATGTTTGAATTAAGTCAGCTCCGTTGTTTCGTTGCCGTGGCCGAGGAATTACATTTCAGTCGCGCCGCGGAAAGGTTGAATATGACTCAACCTCCCCTCAGTCGCCAAATCAGGCTTTTGGAACACCACGTTGGCGCGCAACTTCTCGAACGAAATAGCAGAGTAGTACGTCTTACCGCCGCCGGGAAAGCGTTTTTACCCGAGGCAACGCAGATTTTACGCTTCGCGGAGCAGGCCTCTTTAAAAGCGCGTCGTGTCGCAAAAGGAGAGCAAGGGGCGCTGACGATCGGTTTCACGTCCGCTTCCGGATATAGCCTGCTTCCGGAAGTCGTCCGTCGCTTACGCGATTGCCGTCCCGGTATTGCACTTTCGCTTAAAGAGCTGGTCAGCACCAGCCAGGTCGAGGCCCTGAATGCCAGACAACTGGACATTGGCCTGATGCGCCCTCACCTTTTGAATAACGAGCTGGAAAGCAAGGTCCTTCTCAGCGAACCGCTCATGCTCGCCGTGCCTGCCGAATCCGTTGATCAGTGGCCAACAGAACCGACGCTCGATTGCCTTCACGGAAAGCCGTTCGTCATGTATTCACCACAGGAAGCCAGACCCTTTTATCACATGCTGAACGCGCGTTTTCAAAGCGCAGGCGTGATTCCGGACATCGTCGAGCATGTCGGCCAGGTCCACACGATGCTGGCGCTCGTGCGCGCCGGACTCGGCGCCGCACTGATCGCCGAAAGCGCGACGAGCCTGCAATTCAATAACGTTGCTTTTCTTCCGATACAAACGGAGCCTGTCGAGACGATTGGCGCCTGGCGGCGGGACAACGACAATCCCGCGCTTGGTCTTTTCCTGGAAGAAGTCTTGCCGTCGTTTGGCTCGAACGAATAGCCGAGGCCAACATTCAATTAGTGGATCAATCGAGTCATTGATTGATTTGGACAGAATAAGCTAGAAGTATAAGATCGTTTCAGCTTGTCAACGCCATCGATCACTTCCAGCTTACTCATGAATAGTGCCGTCAAGAATGCTCCCGTCGTAACCGATCTGCGCGTCGTACCTGTTGCCGGCCAGGACAGTATGCTGCTGAACCTGAGCGGCGCCCATGGCCCCTGGTTCACACGCAACGTTATTATCCTGACCGACAGCAGCGGCAATACGGGCCTCGGGGAGGTACCTGGCGGCGAGAGCATTCGCCGCACGATCGACGATGCGCGAGCGCTCGTCGTCGGCAAATCGCTTGGCGAGTACAACAGCGTGCTGGGCGCCATGCGGACGGCGTTTGCGGACCGCGACGCCGGCGGCCGGGGCACGCAGACCTATGATCTGCGTACGGCCATCCACGCGGTAACCGGCGTCGAATCGGCGTTATTGGACTTGCTGGGCCAGTTTCTGGGCGTTCCCGTAGCGGCCCTGCTGGGAGACGGCATTCAACGCGACGCCGTCGACATGCTCGGCTACCTGTTTTATATCGGCGACCGTGACCGGACAACGCTGGGTTACCGCGCTGAGCCCGCTGGCGAGGATGCCTGGCTGCGGCTTCGTAACCAGCCGGCCCTGACCCCCGACGCAGTCGTGAAGCTTGCGGAGGCGGCCCATGCCCGCTATGGCTTCAATGATTTCAAGCTCAAGGGCGGTGTGTTTTCCGCCAACGAAGAGATGGATGCCGCGATCGCCTTGCATGAGCGGTTTCCCGATGCCCGCGTCACGCTCGATCCAAACGGGGCATGGTCGCTGAGCGAGGCGATCCGGGTCTGCCGCGACCGGGGCAACGTGCTCGCGTATGCCGAGGATCCCTGTGGCGCCGAGAACGGCTTTTCGGGTCGTGAAGTCATGGCGGAGTTCCGGCGCGCGACGGGTCTGCCGACCGCCACCAACATGATCGCGACCGATTTCCGCCAGATGGCACATTCGATCCAGCTGCAGTCCGTCGATATCCCGCTGGCGGATCCCCATTTCTGGACGATGCAGGGATCCGTTCGTGTCGCGCAGCTGTGCGAGATGTTCGGCCTGACCTGGGGATCGCACTCGAACAATCATTTCGATATTTCGCTCGCCATGTTCACCCATGTGGGAGCGGCTGCGCCTGGCCGTGTCACCGCGATCGACACGCACTGGATCTGGCAGGACGGCCAACGCCTGACGAAGGAACCCCTGAAGATCGAGGGAGGCGCGGTACGGCTGCCGCAAAAACCGGGGCTCGGCATCGACATCGATATGGTCGAGCTTGAAAAAGCCCATCAGGATTACAAGAACCTGGGGACGGGCGTCCGCGACGACGCGGCCGCAATGCAATTCCTGATCCCCGGCTGGAAATTCGATAACAAGCGCCCCTGCATGTTGCGTTGATTCCAGCAAGCGCCGGCGCAATGCATTGAACCCTCGAGGCCTTTTCCGCATGTCGCGAATCGAACGGTTGCGTGAATACGCATCGCCGACAGGGTTTGTACTTTTTTATTTTGTTTATAAAAATAAACTTTGGAGACTATATGAACAGCAGCAAGAATCGTTCACGATACGACGCCCGTACGGGCACCCGCATCCTGCAACTCACTATCCTGGCAAGCATGGTGTCCACCGCCTATGCCCAGGAAGCGGCGCCGATGGCCCCGCAGACGGTGACCGTAACGGGTTACCGCGCCTCGCTGGCCTCCTCCGCGCGCGACAAGCGCGAAGCCACCGGCTTCCAGGACTCCATCTTCGCCGAAGACATCGGCAAGTTCCCGGATACGAATATCGCCGAATCGCTGAATCGCATCCCGGGCGTCCAGGTATCGCGTGAAATCACGGGCGAAGGCGTCAACGTCCAGATCCGCGGTCTCGGTACGAGCTTCACGAAAGTGCTGTTGAACGGCGCGCCCGTCGCCGTTGCGTCGACCGGCACGACCGACGCCCAGAGTTCGAACCGCGAGGTCGACCTCGACCTGCTGCCGACTGACCTGTTCACGAAACTGACGGTCAGCAAGAGCCCGACGGCATCGATGCTGGAAGGCGGCGCTGCCGGCGTCGTCGACATGCGCAGCGCGCGCCCATTCGACCACAAGGGCGACTTCAATTCGTTCAACGTCGTCGGCACGCGCAGCCAGGTCGCGGGTAAATGGGGTAACCGGGGTTCGCTGGTATCGAGCCGCACCTGGAACAACACCTGGGGCTTGCTGGGCGGCATTGCCTGGGGCAGCACCAAGGTCCATACGACCGGCTACGAGACCATCGGCTACACGAACCCGAATCTCTCGGCCGCACAAAACAACAGCCCGACGCGCAACAATACCGGCGGCGGCAACTTCACGATTCCGGCCACCGTGCCGTCCAATGCGGGCAACGGACTGACGCCGGGCGCCCCCATCGACCAGGCGTTCCTGCTCGCCCACAACCCGGGCCTGACCATCCAGCAAATCGACAACGCCCTGATTCCGCGCCTGGGACGCAGCATGGCCGAGTACGGCGACAAGGGCAAGATCACCGCCGTCCTGTCCGGCGAATATCGCCCGAGCGACAGCTTGCACTTCTATGTCGACTCGATGTTCAGCGAAAAACACAATACGCTGGAGCGCACGGACACGTCCTGGGTCGGCCGCAACGGCGCCGTCATTCCGCTCAACATGAAAGTGTCGGGTGGCGACTGCGCCAATGGCTGCGTGGTGGAAAGCGGCACGTTCGCCAATGCCCAGTACTTCCTCGAGTATCGTCCCTATAACGAACGTGTACGCCTGATCGGCGTGAACCCCGGCTTCGAATGGAAACTGTCCGACAAACTGAAGATGGACGGCCAGGTGAACTACACGCGCTCGACCTTCACGCGCCAGTCGCCCACCGTCGGTCCCGTCACGGCACAGAATTCGGGCACGACCATCGATTATCAGAACGGCGCGCTCCCGAGCATTACCAGCAACGTCGACACCTATGATCCGGCCAGCTGGGTCCTCAATACCTCGCAAGGCGGTCGCGTCAGCATCAATGCCGAAGAGCGCATGACCAGGACGCAAGGCGTGCGGTCGTCCCTGACGTGGGGCGACAAGGCCTTCAGCATCAAGGGCGGCTTCGCGTATGACGACATCATGCGCCGCATTACCGCACGCGACAACACGACGGCATGGCAGAACCTAGTCTGCGCCAACTCGGCCAATTGCCAGGGCCCCGGTTCGCTCGGCCTGGGCATTGCCAACTACCTGGTCCAGGGTCCGGACAACCTGCTGTCGGTCGACTTCAACCGCTTTGCGGCCGCCACCGGTTACGATGCCCTGCTGCAGTCCGCGCCGGTCGCGGGCTCCTCCAATACGGGTGCCAGCACGGGCTATATCGACGAGAAGACCACCGGCCTGTTCCTGCAGGTCGACGGTACGGTGCCTGTATTCGACCGTTCGCTGCGTTACGACGCGGGTGTGCGCTACGTGCGTACCAAGCAGAATGTCGGCGCCTACAACTCCACGGTGGACCCGCGCAACGCGACCCTGCCCGCGGGAAGCACGCCTTTCCCGAACATCAGCCAATGGGTCTATATCGACAAGACCTACAACAATACGCTGCCCTCGGCCAGCCTGGCCTACGACCTCGCCAAGAACCTGGTGCTGCGCGCGTCGGTATCGCGCAGCATGACCCGTGCGAACCCGGATGCGCTGCGCCCCGGCATCAACTTCTCGTCGCCGTCGGCCGATACCGCGACGCTGGGCAGCCCGGATCTGAAACCGTATATCTCGGATAACTTCGATTTCGGCGTCGAGTATTACATGGGGCGCGAGGGCTATCTGTCGGCCACGGTCTTCCAGAAAAACCTGAACGGGTTCACGTTGAACCAGAACGTGACGGTGCCGTTCAGCGCCCTGGCCGCCTACGGCATCACGTACAGCAACCTGACGCCGACCCAGCAGGGCTCGCTCGATGCGCGCGGCGGCCAGAACGCCGCGACGATCGTCACGACGTCGCAGCGCAACGCCTCGGGCCTGCTGAAGGTGCAAGGACTCGAGCTGGGCTGGGTGCAGCCGCTCGACAAGCTGCTGCCGTGGCGCGGTTTCGGCTTCTCGGAAACGCTCACCATGATCAACCAGAAGGCGAGCGGCGAAGGCTCCGCGGGCTTCGTCGCACTGGGTGTGCCGAAGAAGAGCAACAACTTCCAGGTCTACTACGAAAACCATGGTTTGCTGGCACGCCTGTCGCACACGTATTCGCAGGGCAGCCAGAATTCCGGCCCGAACCAGAACGGCATCACGAACGCCGCCTTGTTCGGCGATGATTTCAAACAGCTCGACTTCTCGTCGCAGGTCGACCTGGCGGAAATCATGGACCGCGACAACTATCCCACGCTGACGCTCGACGTCGTGAACCTGACGAACACGACGCGCCGTGCCTACTTCCAGTACCCGAACGCGACGTACACCAGCTACAAGCCGGGACGTACCCTGGCCGTCGGATTGCGCATGAAGTTCTGATGACCATGCCGTGGGGGGGGGGGGGGCGGGCCCCCCCCCCCAAACCCGGGAATTGTGCCGCCAGGGGGGGGGGGGGTTTTTTGGGGAGGTGAACCCGCGCCGGTTTTTT